>JAYVIN010000074.1:0-3606 GCA_043770135.1 Flavobacterium sp.
GGTTTTATCACTTTAAAATCTACTGCAACTAAAACAGCTGTTGTAGCTCCTGTAGTAGGAACTATTACAGGTAATGTGATAGTAGAACGTTATATTCCTTCAGGTTCAAGACAATATCGTTTGTTGAGTCCTGCTACAACGGGTGGAACTATCAATGCAAACTGGCAAGAAGCTCAGGCAGATGGTGCTGATTTAAATCTAGGTTTTGGAACCCATATTACAGGTGCTGGTGCTGCTGCCAATGGTTTTGATACCACAACAAACAATGCAGCCTCTTTATTTACTCATACGAATACAGGTGCTCCAGCGGCTTGGACTGCTGTAGCAAATACTAACGTAAATACACTTACTGCAGGTTCCCCTTTCTTAATGTATCTTAGAGGAAGTCGTCAAATATCGAATATTAATGGTTCATTGACAAACGATGCTACGACATTGAGAACAACAGGAACGTTAGCAACAGGAACACAAGTTGTAAGCGGTTTAAATATTACTGCTGATGGGTTTAGCTTAATAGGGAATCCATACCAAGCACAAGTAGATATGAAAGCGGTATTGTTAGCTTCAACAGATTTAGTTCAAGGTTTTTATTATGTATTAAATCCTGCCAATGGTGCGTATTCAACCTATGATTTAACATTAAATACAGGTACATCTGGAAATGCCAACCAATATTTACAACCAGGTCAAGCTTGTTTTGTGAAAACAGTTGCTGCTCCAACAGCTCCTGCACTCTCATTTACAGAAGCCAACAAATCAGAAGCTTTGGCTCAAACTGCTGTATTTAGAACAAAACAATTGGCTAATTTGCTTCGTTTGTCTTTGTATGACACTGCAAAACCTGCAGATGCTGTAGACGGTTTAATCGTAGCTTTTGATGCTAGCGAAAACAATGCAGTAAATGATAATGATGCTGCTAAATTGACCAACTTCAATGAAAATATGGCTACGTCCAATAGCGGTAAACTATTGTCTATCGAGAAAAGAGCGATGCCAACTGCTACAGATGAAATCCCATTGAATATCACGAAATACAAAGGAACATCGTATTCATTGAAAGTACAAGGATCTGGTTTGACAGAAACTCCTTATTTAGTTGATAATTTCACAAATACAACTACTGAAATTCCACAAGACGGGACAGTTGATTATGCCTACACTGTTGATGGTGGAAATTCCGCCACTACTGCTGCAGATCGTTTCAAACTGATTTATGCTAAAACCTTGAAAAACATTGATAATGCTGTTTCTGGTTTTGCTTTGTATCCAAATCCATCCAAATCGAATTCATTTGATGTGATGGTTCCTCAAAGTATGTCTAGAGCATCACTTACCGTTAGCAACTTATTAGGTCAAAATTTGTATTCGCAAAATGATTTACAATCGGGAGCCACAGTAAGAGTAAGCGTTAGCAATGTAAAAACTGCTGGAGTGTATCTAGTAAGCTTAACATCAGAAGGAAAAACGACAACAACAAAATGGATTGTAGAATAATTAAAAAAATAGAAAAGATGAAAAAATATATAACTACGGTTTCTTTTGCAAAAATTACAGTATTGGTTTTTATGCTGTTCACCACAATAGTAAGTGCTCAAACTGATTTACCAGACGCACCAGTTGATGAACCAGCAGCCCCAATCGACGATTATGTGTTGGTTTTAGCCTTGATAGGTTTGTTCTATGTTTTCTTGAGAATTAGGACTTTTGTTCAGCAAGGAAATCTCTCAAAATAATAATGTAAAACACGTATTGTTTTGTTTCAAACAAGCCCTGTTCCATTATGGGACAGGGCTTTTTTTTAATTTTTTAGCCAGTCAAATCTAACCTTGTGGATTGTTGCTTTATAATTAACTTACCAATTATAAATAAAAAATAATGAAAAATATGGTTACTACCAAAAATAAAAATATTAAAATTAGCAGTTTAACAATTGCCAATACAGGAGTAATTGTAGTTAATGCTAAACAAGAAAGCCTCTTCATTTCGTTTTCTGAAATTGAAAAAGTGTATATCCAAAAATCAAAATTAAGTTTTATTCAACAAGCAGGAATTGCAACGTTTTTACTAAACGTAGTATTCAATTCCTTTTTAATTATGTCATTAGAGATGGTTTTAATCTCCTTGCTGCTCTATGTGCCACTATTAGTTTACATTAAAAACTATAAATTATATAGATTGTACTTGCTGCATAAATCAAATGCGTTATTTTTTCGAAATCTAAAAAGAGCCAATATACAAGAACATTTTAATCACGTTAGTACGATCAGGAATAAACTATTTTGCAGTCGTGACGATTCGACTATTCCAAATAAAAAAGGCGTAAAACGAGCAGCTCCGATTCGCGTTGTTGACTATGCAATGCCTACATTGAGTATAGCTTAATAAAAAATACTTTACCGCAGTTTAAATATTTGCTGCTTATAGCTAGCCTCGATTTTTTTTTTTAAATAGTTTACTAAATTACTACTCTATTTTACCATTACAACACTACCATTTTTTAATTCCTTATCTTTTTATTATAATTCAAAATCAAATTATGCGACATCTTTCGAACTATTTCCTTGTCTTCTTTGTGTTTATTTCTGTTTTAAATACGCAAATAAAAGCTAAAGAAAAAATAGGTTTATTGTACTCCAAGGAAACTGCGAGTACAAAATTTATTGTAGATGAGATTAAAAACGCACTCAAAGAAAGAAGTATTCTTTATTTTGATGAACCTATTGCTTCAAGTAGTAAGGTAAACCAACAAAAACAAAATATTATTTTTTTGAGTCTTGATAATGCAGCTCATCTGAAAATAATTCAAAATAAACGAATAGCTAGAATCAACGAATTAAAAAGCGAAGGTTTTATTATTCATAAATCATCCCCAAATGCCAAAACCATTTGGATCATCGGATTTGATGAAGCGGGCTTAATGTACGGAGGACTAGAAGTCGCTGAAATCATCAAGGTAAAAGGGATAGCTGCGGTTCAGAACCAATTGCAAAATGCCTATATGAAAGTGCGTGGCACTAAATACAATATTCCACTCGATATGCGCAGCCCAACCTATACCGACCCCAGTGATGCGGCACAAAAAAATATAGACGATGTTTGGGATTTTGAGTTTTGGAAAGAGTATATCGATAATTTGGCTCGTTACCGTTACAATCTTGTTTCGTTATGGAATATGCATCCGTTTCCTTCAATGGTCAAAGTACCTGAATATCCCGATATCGCACTGAATGACGTACGCCGAAGCACTGGAATTTGGAAAGAAAATTATTCACTAAACGGCTGGGGTTTTGATGCTCCCGAAGTTATGAAAAGTTTTGAGGTTGTCAAGAAAATAACCATCGATGAGAAAATCGAGTTCTGGCGTAAGATTATGGCTTACGGTAAACAAAGAAATGTGCGGTTTTATATGGTCACTTGGAATGTCTTTATTTACGGAATCGATGGCAAGTATGGTATTACGGATAAAGTTGAAAATCCTGTTACCACTGATTATTTCCGAAAAAGTGTAAAACAAATGGTACTTACTTATCCAGATCTTGCTGGAATTGGTCTTACTACTGGCGAAAATATGTATGATTATTCGGCTAATCAAAAGGAGGAATGGGC
>JAYVIN010000075.1:0-29112 GCA_043770135.1 Flavobacterium sp.
TTGAAAGATGCAGGTTTATCTGTTTCTGATATTGACGAAGTTATCTTGGTTGGAGGTTCTACTCGTATGCCAAGAATCGCTGACGAAGTAGAAAAATTCTTTGGTAAAAAAGCGTCCAAAGGAGTAAACCCTGATGAGGTTGTTGCTATTGGAGCAGCTATTCAAGGTGGAGTTCTTTCTGGAGATGTAAAAGATGTATTGTTACTTGACGTTACGCCTTTATCTCTTGGAATCGAAACAATGGGTGGCGTTATGACAACTCTTATTGAGTCTAACACTACTATTCCAACAAAAAAATCACAAGTTTTCTCTACAGCTGCTGATTCTCAACCAACTGTTGAATTGCACGTGCTGCAAGGAGCTAGAGCCATGGCTGCTGATAACAAAACTATCGGTCGTTTCAACCTAGATGGTATTCCACCAGCACCAAGAGGTGTTCCACAAATTGAAGTAACTTTTGATATTGATGCTAATGGTATCATCAAAGTTTCGGCAACTGATAAAGGAACAGGTAAATCGCATGATATTCGTATCGAAGCTTCTTCTGGATTAACATCTGAAGAAATCGAAAGAATGAAACAAGATGCTGAAGCTAATGCTGAGTCAGATAAAGTATTACGTTCTAGGGCGGAGAAATTGAATGAAGCTGATGGAATGATTTTTCAAACTGAATCTCAATTGAAAGAATTGGGTGAAAAATTAACGGATGATAACAAAGTAGCTATTGAATATGCCTTGACTGAATTGAGAATGGCTCATGCTTCTCAAGACATTCCAGCCATTCAAACTGCTTTAGATAACATCAACGCAGCATGGAAAACAGCTACCGAAGCAATGTATGCTCAAGGTGAACAAGGTCAACAAGCTGCTGAGCCACAAGGGGAAGCCCAAGGAGACAATGTTCAAGATGTTGAATATGAAGAAGTGAAATAAGCAGAGAACCGATTCCGATATCAATCGGAATTGTGTGAATCGCTTATCCCGCTTTTTTTGCGGGATCTAAAAAAGAGAAACCGAGTCAGAAATGGCTCGGTTTTTTTGTTTAAATATTTAAAAATAAATATTTTTCCTTCATTTAAAAATCGCTTTCTAATTTGTCGTATTTGTTGTGTATCGCCAATATAACGATTCCAAATACCACCGACATTACTATAAGTACTACATTTAATATGCCTTCTGTACCGAAAGAAAGTTTAATCATTATTGTCGAAATTATAAAACCCGAATTTCTTATTACTTTACTGAATTTATCCGAGTGTAAAAATGAAAATAAAAGTAAAAAAACATCAACCAAAATTAATAATGTGAAAAAATCATCAAAAAATATTTTGTTTACATCTTTAAATTCATAAATCAACTTGTCTATCGACAAAAAACTATCCAGCAACCAATTTCCGAGACTGTAAAGCGATAGAATGAAAACAATTATGACCAAAAAAGTGGCGATATATTCTTTAGTTTTGATGAATTTTTTTACTTCGGCACTAATTTCACTATCTTTTTTTCGACTTTTAATGCCGTTTTCATCATTAAGTTGATAAAACTTAAAAATCAGATAAAACAATATTATTACAGCAGCAAGATCGTACATGAAAATAAGGTCGTACTTTACATTGAACCAATTATTTGTAAATTCCAAGTTTGAAATATCTTTGAAAATTCGTCGTATAACAATTAATAATATAATTTCATATTGTTTGCCGATATATATAGAAGTCGATTTAGGTAAGTAATATACCAATAGGTAAACTTCATAGATAAGGATAAATGAAAATGGAGTATAGATAGCGGCAATGGGATGAACAAATAATTTTGATAGTTCTCCCAATTGAATGATTTGCAACTTATTTAAAACAATAAAAAGCAAGTGTAATAAAAAAGAACTTATGGATAAGAAGATAATCATCTTTTCAATTTTTTCCTTAAAATTATCAGATAACAAAAAAACACACAGCGAATCTAATTTTGACATAAAAGTTTATTTTTGAATTTATTTGTTAGTAATACTTTGATATTGTTTTTCGTAAAGCAGATATAATTTTACAAATGTTAATTAAAAATAATTTTTTTTACTTTCTTATTGAATAAACAATAGTTAAAGTTATAATATTTTGCTAATTCGTGATATTTTTTTATAATTTTGAAAGTAATCTATAAAAAAGGTAAAGTATTATGTTTACAAAATTCAAAAAATCGGAGTTATTTATTTTGTTACTGGTTGTAGTTTTGATATTTATATCAGAATACCATTATTTGGTTTTAAAAAATCCAGAAAGGGCTATTTTTATTGGATTATGGCCTCCAACTATTCTTGGTTTTTTAATATTTCTAAATCTTAAACTAAAAAAATAGTATGGAAAATATAGGAATTATCATTCTCAACATTATTGTTTTAGGTTCTTTTTTGGCTTTCTTTATTTCAACATTTAGAGCTTTTGAAAAAGTAGAAAAGAAAGGTGTAGACTTCAAAGAGAAGCAGGGTATTATTTCTAGACTACTTTCCTATTTTGAAAGTTTATTTTAATACTTTAGTTGCAATCACTTTTACTTATGTTTTGGTTAACTTCCCTAAACAACTAAATATAGGATGATTTTAGTTATTATTTTTTCCAAACATTTTTGTTATGACAAAAGCATGAGGAAAAGTGATTGCAGCTAAAAAAGAGAAAAAAACTGCGTTGAAAAGTTGTTCTTCTTTAAAAACAATATAGATAAAAGTAATTCCTAGCATCGATACAAACCAATAAACTCCAGCGGCCTTGCAATAAGATAAAAAATTTTCTTTTGAAACCCTGCCGTCCAAAAATTTTATTTGATCTATAATAGATGGTATGCTATGCCAAACAACAAAATATATTGCAAATCCCCATATCAAACTAGAAGACTTAAAAATAATTGTAAACACAATTAAATGAAATAATTCTAAAAGAATTTTTTTTCTTATTTTCAAAATTTTTATGTGTAAATAAGAGGTAAGGCAAATAAAAGCAATTCCTGATACTTTTAAAGATTCCAAGAAATAACCCATAGGAATTTTAAATTTTGTAATATTAAATATTATATTTTGTACTTGATTTGAATGAAATACAAAAAGTAAAAATAAAATAGTGAATCCATATAAGAATTGATAAAATATTACCAACCACATTGGTAGTGTATTTGATAATTTTTGCCACTGCTGTTCTCCGAAATGATAAGCACTTACAGCAATGAAAATCAGTAGTGCTACAAGTGGAAAAATGTAAAATAACAAAATCCCCATTAAAACAACGACTACATAATAAACAAGTATCCGAAGTGCTGAATTTTTATGCTTTACGACGTCAATTTTATTTATTAATTGCAAATCATTTGCTCCGTGCAATATACCAAATGATAAAATCAGCAGAAAACCAGAAATTATCTGAAGTTTGGTCGAGAAATAAGAATCCATCCATAGACCAAAAAAGCTTACTACAATTGCAAAACTTGAATATGTTTTCATGTGTTTAAATTTTGTTTAAATATAATTAAAAAAAAATAAACAAAATCGCATTGATTTCGTTTAATGTTTTGTATATTTGGTTGAACAAAATTTTTATTTAATTAATTTAACCACTTTATCATGTCAAATTTAATGTTTTCAACACCGTTAATTACCAAAATGTTGCCTACTGATTATGTAGGTTTTACTTTTTTTGTTGGATGTATGGCTATGATGGCCGCATCAGCTTTTTTCTTTTTATCATTAAGTCAATTTGATAAAAAATGGCGTACTTCTGTACTAGTTTCAGGTTTAATAACCTTTATTGCTGCTGTTCACTATTTCTACATGAAGGAATATTGGGCAGAAATTGGAGAGTCTCCAACATTTTTTAGATACGTTGACTGGGTGCTTACAGTACCGTTGATGTGTCTCGAATTTTATTTGATCCTTAAAATTGCTGGTGCAAAACAAAGTTTATTATGGAAAATGATTTTCTATTCCGTAGTAATGTTAGTGACCGGTTATATTGGAGAAGTTGTTTATCCGGAAAGTGCTGCTTTTTGGGGATTTGTTTCGGGCGTTGCTTACTTTGCTATTGTATACGAAATTTGGCTTGGAGAAGCATCAAAATTGGCAAAAGCTGCTGGTGGAAATGTTCTAGCTGCGCACAAAATTTTATGTTGGTTTGTTCTTGTTGGATGGTCAATTTACCCATTAGGGTATATGATGGGAACAACTGGATGGTACAACGGAATCATTCCAGAGGGTAATATTGATGTTGTGTATAACATTGCAGATGCAATAAACAAAATTGGATTTGGTTTGGTAATTTACAGTTTGGCTGTAAATTCTCAAAAAGATTAGTTTTAGTTTTTTTCTTTGTCAAAACCGAGTCAGAAATGGCTCGGTTTTTTTGTTTATAAATTTTTAAATAATCTGAATTCAAACTGTTTATTCCAAACTTATATTTAAATGACAAATGTCACTTTTCCATATAAAATATTTTTGTAATATTACCACGTAAAATAATTTGGATGAGAAAGATAAAATACAAAAAAGGCAAAAAGCTTTTGCCTTATACGCTAGAGTATACAGGAATACATAAAACAATCAATTCAGAGATGCAACTCTATGTGTATGAAGACTTAAACTTATCGGTCTATTCTGAATTAAAAGTTTCTGATTTTGAAAGATGTATCGATTTAACACAAACCAATTGGCTTAATATTCACGGTCTTAATGATCTTGTTTTGTTGCAATCTATTTCAAATTACTTCAAAATAGATAATTTTATGCTTGCCGATATTTTGAATACCACTAGAAGAACTAAAATTGAAGAACAGCACGATGTTTTGTTTTTTAATATAAAGTCTTTGTTGCCAGCAGAAAATACAGATAATATTAGTGTTGAGCAAATCAGTTTTTTGATAAAAGACGGGATTTTAATTTCTTTTCAGGAAAAAAGAAGTGATTTTTTTACTCATATTCGGGAGCGAATCCGTTCTCATTCGGGTATTGTGAGGACTAAAAAAGCCGATTATTTACTCTATATTCTTCTGGACGCAATTATGGAAAATTTCTACATTACGATAGCGAATGAAGAAGATCAAATCGAGGGTTTAATTAATCTTACCAAAGAAAGTACCAACCCAGTTATTTTAGAGAAAATAGAAAAACACCGAGATAATTTTAATTTTTTAAAACGGGCTATTATTCCGCTTCGGGATTCATTATACGATATAAAGAGTATCAAAGACGATAATGTGTTTAATAGTATGGAAGCTGAAAATTTTACTTTTTTTTCTAGATTATACCAAAAAAGTTTAGAACTTTTAGAGCAAATAGAATCGGATATGAGTTCATTAGAAAGTGCTTCTAATTTCTTCTTTTCGGCGCAAACGAATAAGATGAACGAAATAATGAAAACCCTGACCATTATTTCGGTAATATTTATTCCACTTACTTTTATTGTAGGGGTTTATGGGATGAATTTCGATTATATGCCTGAACTCAGGTACAAAAATGGCTATTATACTGTGATTGGCGGTATGGTATTAATTGTCTTAGCGATGTTGTATTATTTTAAAAGAAGGCGTTGGTTTTAATGTTTTTTAGAAGGAAAATAAAAATTAAATGAATGCAAAATGAGTAAAGCAATCTACATCGCTACTAGTGAAGAAAATAGTGGTAAGTCAATAATAACTTTGGGTTTAATGAGCATGCTCATAGGGAAAACAGCCAAAGTGGGTTATTTTAGACCCATTGTTGAAGATTTTGAAGAAGGAAAGTTTGATGTTCATATTGAAACCGTTATCAGTCATTTTGGATTGGATATTTCGTTTCAGGATGCCTATGCTATTACGTTGAGTGCCTTGATTAAGAAAAAAAACAAAGGCAAAATAGGTGATGTAATCGACTTGATTATAGAAAAATACAAGCGTCTAGAGGAACGCTACGATTTTGTTCTTGTGGATGGCACGAGTTTCGCAGGCGATAATACCGTTATCGAGATGGATATTAATGTTTTGATTGCCAAAAACTTAGGAATTCCTTCTATTATAGTTGGTTCAGGAGCTGGAAAAACAGTAGAGGAATTAGTAGACAGCCTTTATTTAGGGTATGATTCCTTCAAACAAAAAGAGGTAGAAGTATTGGCAGTAATTGCCAATAAAGTCCTGCCCGAAAAAATGGAATTGGTAACCACTCGACTCAAAAAAAGCCTGCCAGAAACGGTTTTAGTCAATACGATTACAATAATCAACAGCCTGAACAATCCAACTATTCAAGAACTTGTAAAAGCATTGAATGCCAAAGTTTTATTTGGATCCGCATTCTTAAACAATCAAATTGGAAGTTTCAGTGTTGGTGCCATGCAGTTGCGCAATTATTTAATTCATTTAAAAGAAAACGGGCTTGTAATCACGCCTGGTGATAGAGCAGACATCATTCTGGGAGCATTACAAGCCAACGAATCCGTAAATTATCCTTCTATTTCTGGTATTGTTTTGACTGGAAATATACTGCCTGAGGAGAGTATTTTGAAGTTAATTGAAGGGCTTTCTACAGTTGTTCCTATTATCGCGGTAAAAGAAGGAACGTATGTTATTACTAACAAAATAGGAGCGATTAAGCCTAAAATTTATGCCAATAATAAAGAGAAAATTGTAACAGCAATCCATACTTTCGAGAAGTATATTGATATTGATTCCTTGTCTCAAAAATTTAGTGCTTTTGAAACCGATGGAATGACACCTAAAATGTTTCAATACAATTTAGTTCAAAGAGCCAAAAAACACCGAAAACATATCGTTTTGCCTGAAGGAAATGATGACAGAATTATTACGGCTGTATCAAGATTATTAGAAATGGATGTGGTCGAAATTTCTATTATCGGCAACAAAAAACAAATCGAAAATAAAGTGTCAGCTTTAGGTTTATCCTTCAATTTTTCAAAGGTTACTATTATCAATCCAAGGAGTAGTTCGAATTATGATGATTATGTACACACCTATTATGAATTGCGAAAAGAAAAGAAAATGACTCTCGAAATCGCAAAAGATTTGATGCAAGACGGCTCTTATTTTGGAACTATGATGGTGTATAAAGGTCACGCAGACGGAATGGTTTCTGGAGCAGCTCATACCACACAACACACCATTTTACCCGCTTTGCAATTTATCAAGACAAAACCTAATTCATCTGTGGTTTCCTCTATATTTTTTATGTGTTTGGAAGACAGGGTTTCGATTTTTGGCGATTGTGCCATTAATCCAAATCCTACCGCCGAACAGTTGGCAGAAATTGCTATTTCATCAGCCGAATCAAGTTTGGCTTTCGGTATTGAACCTAAAATTGCGATGCTTTCCTATTCTTCGGGTTCATCCGGAAAAGGAGATGAAGTGGACAAAGTTCGTAAAGCAACAGAAATTGTCAAAGAAAAAAGACCTGATTTAAAAATTGTAGGCCCAATTCAGTACGATGCAGCCGTAGACTTAGCAGTGGGACAAAGTAAAATGCCCAATTCAGAAGTGGCAGGACACGCTAGTGTTTTGATTTTCCCAGATTTAAATACTGGAAATAACACGTATAAAGCCGTTCAAAGAGAAACGGGAGCATTAGCCATTGGTCCCATGTTACAAGGATTAAACAAACCCGTAAACGATTTAAGTAGAGGTTGTACCGTTGACGATATTATCAATACCGTTGTTATCACAGCAATTCAAGCGCAGGGACTTTAGATTGCAGATTTTAGATTTCAGATTTTAGATTTTAGATTTGCTTCGCCAGTTCGCTATCGCTCGGGTCAGATTTCAAAAATTAAATAATAAAAACTTTGCGACTTAGCGTCTTTGCGAGAAAATGTATGAGATTGTTTGAATAATAAAAACTTAGCGACTTAGCGGTAAAAAATCAATAAAATGAAAATAGTAATCATAAATTCAGGAAGTTCTTCAATAAAATACCAACTTATCGAAATGCCTTCTAAAGCAATTGTTTGTTCCGGAATGATTGATCGAATAGGTTTGGAATCCTCCAATTTGACTTTTGAAACGAATACCAATAAAATTCAAGAAACTTTACCAATTTCTAATCATAAAATTGGTTTAGAAAAAATAGCTGGATTATTGATGGACGAGAAAGTAGGAGTGATAAAAAGCACTCTCGAAATTGACGCTGTTGGTCATCGTGTGGTGCATGGTGGCGCTAGTTTTTCAGCTACTACTATTATTAACGATGAGGTAAAAGAGAAGATAAAACAACTTTTTGATTTAGCGCCTTTACATAATCCTGCCAATTTAGAAGGTATAAATGTATCGGAGGAAATTTTTCATAATGCCAAACAAGTAGCTGTTTTTGACACGGCTTTCCACCAAACAATTCCTGTTATTGCTCATAAATATGCAATTCCAAATTTTCTTTTGACAGAAAACAAAATTCGTGTATATGGTTTTCATGGCACCAGTCATAAATACGTTTCGGAAAAAGCTGTTGATTATTTAGAAAAAAGTTCTAAAATCATAACTATTCATCTTGGTAATGGCTGTAGTATGACCGCTATAAAAGAGGGTAAAAGTATTGATACCACACTAGGTTTTGGTCCTATGAATGGTTTGATTATGGGAACCCGAAGTGGCGATGTAGATCAGTCTGTTATTTTTTATTTAGTAAACACTTTAGGATATTCGTTAGATGAGGTGAACACAATGTTACAAAAACAGAGCGGTATGTTTGGGTTAACTGGATATAGTGATTTAAGAGATGTTCAATCACAAGCAGAACAAGGAAATACAGATTGCCAGTTAGCTTTAGCAATGAATGCGTATCGTATTAAAAAATATATTGGTTCGTATGCGGCTGTTTTAAACGGCTTAGATGCTATTATTTTTACAGCGGGAATTGGCGAAAACTCATCCTATATGAGAGAATTAGTCTGTACAGATATGGAATATTTTGGTATTGAATTAGATTTGAACAAGAATAAAATTCGTTCGAATGAAATTAATGAAATCAATACAGTTCAATCAAAAACTAAGATAGTGGTTATTCCAACTAATGAAGAGTTAGAAATTGCTAATCAACTATATAGTTTGCTATCACGATAATTATTTTGATTATTTTTAACAGATTAAATTAATCAAGAAGAATTCATCTATATTGATTATTCATAGTAAAATAGTATGTTTACATTTAATCGTTGACTTTTCATCATAGTTCCAAAATTGACCAGTGTTATATCGGAATTAAAAACTAATATTTAATTGAAATTTATAAAAAAAATATACCAAACCGATCTATTTAAAATCACTTCATTAAATAGTTTGAGTGTGTTAATTAAAATCGGAATTGGACTAATAACTTCAAAACTATTGGCTGTTTTTGTAGGTCCATCTGGAATGGCATTAGTTGGAAATTTCAGAAATTTTGTAGGCTCTCTTGAAAGTATTTCTACTTTAGGATTTCAAACGGGGATTGTAAAATATGTTGCCGAAAGCAAGGAAGATAAATCGCAATTGCAAAAAATAGTCTCCACCGTTTTTGTCAGCTTATTATTTGTGGCTATTGTTTTAAGTGGTATTTTATATTTTTTTGCTTCGTATTGGAATTTGAAAATATTTGGAAAAAACTATAACTTTCAATTAGTTTTTAAGGTTGCAGCTTTGGCAATTCCGTGGTATGCTATATCTATTTTTTTGATTTCGGTACTTAATGGTTTGGGACATTTCAAGAAGGTAATTTTGAGCACTATTTTAGGAAATATTTTAGGTTTATTAGTCTCATTAGTTTTAATTTTAAATTACAAAACCTTTGGTGCAATAGTGGCAATTGTCATTACACCAGCCCTGTTATTTTTTATAAATTTTTATTTTATAAACAAAGAAATTTCTTTTTTCAACGTCATTGGTTTTCGTTTTTTTGATTCTAAAATCATAAAAAAGTTATCGTCTTATTCTCTAATGGTTTTGGTTTCGGCAGTTTTAGGTCCTTTAGTTTCTATAGCAATACGAAACCATGTGATTCAGAGAATAGGAATTGAAGAAGCTGGATTTTGGGAAACAATGACTCGGATTTCGTCTTATTATATGATGTTTTCCAGTACCATTTTGACCGTCTATTTTTTTCCAAAATTGGCGGAGGCCAAAAATACTTTAGAAACAAGAAAAGTGTTTAGTACGTATTTTAAAACTATATTACCTCTTTTTTTTATTGGTTTAACTGCGGTTTATTTTTTAAGGTATTTTATTATTGAACTCCTTTTTACAAGAGCTTTTTTGCCAGTAACCAACTTGTTTTTTTGGCAATTAGTAGGGGATTTTTTAAGAGTAACTTTTTTGATTCTTGGATTTCAGTTTTTTGCAAAAAAATTAACCTTAGCATTTATTATTTCTGAAATTGCTTCACTGACGATACTTTATTTTGCAAGTAAATATTTGATTACCATTTTTGGTTTACAAGGTGTTGTGATCGCTCAAGCTTTTAATAATTTAGTTTATTTAATAGCTTTGGTTATTTATTTTAGAAAGAGTTTGTTTTCTTAAAAATTAATTTACAATTTCTTGTTAAAAAACTTGTTAAAATCATTTTTTTTTTTTCTAATTTTACGGAATTAACCTCTAAAAAATTAGAAAAAATGAAAAAAACGACACAAGTTGTACTCTCAGGAGTACTGTTTTTAAGCACTATTATTGCTACTGCACAAATAAACACCCGTACAGGTGGTGCTACAAATGTTTTAGCGAATTCGCCAACTACAAATACCAATGTCGGTATAGGAACAAACACACCCAAATCTAAATTAGATGTTAAAGGCAATTTGACAGTGGGGAGTACCTATGGTGGAGTTTCAATAGCCCCAATAAGTGGAGCTATCATTGAAGGAAGTGTAGGTATTGGTACAACCACTCCTGTATCTAAACTTGATGTAGAAGGAGGAGTTAGTATAGGTGCTACCTACTCTGGTACAACTGCCGCCCCAACAAATGGTGCGATTATCGAAGGTAATGTAGGGATTGGGACTACTACTCCTAGTGCTAAGCTTGATGTTAATGGTGATATTAAAGCAAGTACAGGTATTTTTACAAAAAGTCCTGCAAACGGATCTGTTTTTACATCTGACGATGATCGAAATAAAAAAAGTTTAGTATTATCTGCAGGAAGTCTTTTGCCAGGATATCCAATTGAACAAGAAGTTAGAATGTTACGATTTTACGATTTCCCACAATCTAATGGACTTCTAAAACCTTGGCTGTATTTTAGTCTAGAAGATAGATTGGATAGTAGAAGATTTCGGGTAGCTGCCGAAACAGGAGGGAATACTGAAATGTCCGTTTGGAATAGAAATCAAGAACCGTTAATGAGAATGTATGAAGATGGTTTAGACAATGTATATATGGATATGCCAAAACCAAATTCTAGAATCATAATAGGAGGTTGGGGTGATTATTTGCCTGAACATAAACTTGTAGTTAGGGGTAGTTCGAAAATTGAAGGTAATATTCTAACAGATGCAAATATCGGTATTGGGACTTCCAATTTTGTAGATGGTATAGATACTTACAGGTTATCTGTGAACGGTTCTATTCGTGCAAATCGTGTTAAAGTATATACCACTTGGGCAGATTATGTTTTTGAAAAAAACTATAAATTGCCAACTCTTGAAGAAGTAGAAAAACAGATAAAAACTAAAGGACATCTTAAAGATATTCCATCCGCAAAAGAGGTGGAGGGAAAAGGAATTGAATTAGGAGAGATGAATAAATTGCTTTTACAAAAAGTAGAGGAGTTGACGCTATACGTAATTCAGTTGAATAAAGAATTGAAAGAAATTAAAAATATAAAAGACTAATTTATGAGAAATTTTAAAAATATAATTTCAATTTTTATTTTTTTATTACCCATACTGTTGTTTTCCCAAACTACTTCTTTAAAAAAATATTACATTGAAATACCTAACAAAGAAAATATTCCAATTATTTTCCAAAATGGCAATAGTGTAAAACTAAAATTTAAAAAATTAAAATTAAATTCTCTTTTTGAAAAATTTAATATTAATAATTTTGAATTAGCTTTTCCTGGCGCAAAAAATAAAGTTTTACAAGATGTTTATATAATTGAATGTGATTCGGAATTAATAAATCAAATTTCAAAAAATTTCATTATAGATTTTGGAAGATGGGAAGAGATTTCTCCAATTCAGCTGTTATATATACCCAATGATTTAAGTGGTACAATTTCTAATCCACAATTAACACAATCAGAACTAAGTTTTATAAACGCACCCGAGGCTTGGGACATATCCAAAGGTGATGGAATATTTTTAGGGAATTCGGAAGGAGCGTACAATTTGCAAGAAGATTTGATTGGAAAAATCAGGAACATGAATTCGTCTAATATTGGTTATACACATGGAACTCAGGTTGCTACAGTTGCTGCTGGTAATACTGATAATAATCTAGGCGTAGCTTCTTCAGGATTTAATTCTCAAATAATTACAAATTGGAGCCAATATGGTGCATTAATTCCTCTAGCAAATAGTGGAGCGAGAGCCATAAATATGAGTTGGGGAAGCTGTAATAATTTACCTCTTGAATCTCAATATGGACAATTGATAATGGATGAAGTACATAATATGGGGGTTGTTTTAATTGCTGCGGCTGGGAATGGTCAGTATTCTTGCTCTTCACTTGGCCCAACAGGTTACCATTATCCTGCTTCTTTAAATCATGTCATTGCTGTTACTTCTGTTGGTCATAGGTTTGAACCTGACGACATACAAATTGGACATGGTGATAGAAAAGATATACTTGAAAATTTTAATGTAAATATTCCGCCAGGTATTTATAAAACCACTTACAATGATAGGGTAGATATTTCTGCTCCTGGTTCCGATATAGTTGTACCTAAATCATTAAATGGTCAAATAGTACCCAATGAATATCAATATGATGGTGGAACTTCTTTTGCAGCTCCTATGACCATGGGTGTAGTTGGTTTAATGTTTGGTGCTAATACATGTCTCTTTCCTGATGAAGTTGAAAGTATTTTAAAATTAACAGCAGTCAAAAATGATACATTAACATTAAATTTACCATACCAAGGAAAAATGGGTGCAGGACGATTAAATGCTTTAGATGCGGTAGATATGGCAAAAGACATGGCTCTCCCTTTCGGTTCTGTAGAAGTTAAAAATAGAATTATTGATAGATGGGATTTTATATTAAAAACATCTCCATATGAAATTAATTTGATAAACAATTTAGTTACGAATAATGCAACATTAAATTTTACTGCAAGAAATGATATTGATGTTTTAAGTGGTGATTATAATCCAACAGGAACAGGATTCGTAGATTTAAAAATTAATAATTCTATATCAGATTGTAATAGTGCTTCACAGAGTAGTAGTTCTGCTAGAGTATCATCCATTAATCTTGAAAATCAATCTAAAGTAATTTCGGCTAAAGTTCAACTTTATTCCAACCCAAACAATGGTATTTTTTCAATTGATTTAGGTGAAGTTCCGAAAACAGAGATAGAAGTAAGCATTTTTGATGTTTTAGGTAAATTGAAATACAATGCTAAAATTAAAAATCAAGTTTTTGAAATCAATCTACCAAATCTTACTTCAGGAATTTACCTCGTAAAACTGCAAGGTGAAAATTATGACGAAACGATTAAGTTTATAAAGGAATAATTTATTCAATATCAAATAAGGAGAGGCTTAATAGCCTCTTTTTTATTTCCAAACATCCAAATACCGTTGAGCAATTTTAATATAATCATGTTCCTTTTCGATAAACGCTCTAGCACGACTACCAATAGCGATTATTTCATTTGGGTTTTCAATCAAAAATGATAATTCATTCACTAAGTAATCTACATCGGGTAGCGCATTGACGCACACTCGTTCTTGCAAACTGTAATGTTCTGTAAAGGCTGTTTCGGCACCTGTAAAAACCACTTTGCCTTTTGCCATGGCTTCGAGTGCGTTGTAGCCTTGATCGTAAGCAAAACATTGGTCTAACAAAATGTGTACTTTATTGTAAAGATTGATGTACTCATTATAAGGAATACTTTTAGTGATTATTATTTCAATTTTAGTGGCATATTTTTCTTTGATGATTTCTAAAGCTTGTTCAAAATAGTTTATTCCTTTTTGATGATAATTCCATTGATTTATGCCAAGAAAAATAATAATTGTATCTGCAATTTTTGATTCTTCAAAAAAAAGTTTATTATAGTTTACAGGGTTTGGAATTAATCCTAAAAACTTTCTGTTTCCTTCTAAAGGTTGTACATAATCGATGTCAGTAGCAATAATTCCTTTACATTTTTGATATACAAAATTATGATTTTTTTTGTGATTTTTGGATGTGTATTCAAAAATATAACGATACTCTTTTTTTAATAATGGATTTTGAAAAAGTGGTTGTAAAATCGATTTTGAAATTTTATTTTGTAATAAAAATTTTACACTCAAATAGTCAACACCACATGACAAAAGGAATAATTTATCATTGTTTTGAATTATTTTTTTTAATAAAAATAGTTCAAAACGTTGGTTAGTTTGTATGGGGCTTTCATTAATTAATTGCACTATATCAAACCTTTTTAATTTTGACAGTAAAAAATAAAAACGAATGCCGTGTTCTAATTTTGCAAAATCATATTTAAAAATTTTGGCAATAATTTGTCTGATTATATTTATTAATTTGGTTTTACTCCATTTTGCCTCAATTGAAAAATCAACAGGATAGTTTTTGAACCCGTCGCCGTTTCCAACTAAAACAACTTCATGACCAAGTTCAACCAATCCTTCTTTTAAAGAATTGTGCAAACGACTGTATTCACCTAGGAGTAAAATTCGCATTAAACTGTATATTTGCAACGAAAGTAATAATAAAAAAATTAAAAAAGATGTTATCAAAATAGACATTCAATAATGATAAACGAAAATCAAAAGTATACAATAGCACTAATTGGTGATTGTTTGGCTGGAGGCGGTGCTGAAAAAGTACATGCTTTGTTATCAGTATATTTTGAAAAAATGGGTTTGGAAGTTCATAATTGTGTTTTTGTGGATTGGATTTCATATGATTATTCAGGTTTTTTGTTCAATTTAGGAACAGTCAATCCAGAGTCTAATCTTATAAAAAGAAAACTCAGCCGTTTTTTTAAATTAAATAGATTTATCCAAGAAAATAAATTTGATGCCGTAATCGATTTTAGAATGCGCACTAATTTTTATTTGGAACTTTTAATTTCAAAATTTGTTTATCCTAAAAATACCTTTTACACCGTTCATAGTGGTATTTTAGAATATTACTTTCCAAAAAACAAGTTTTTATCCCGTTTGATTTATAAAAATAGAACTATTGTTACAGTTTCTAAAGCCATACAAAATGCTACTTTGGAAAAAAAACTAGCACAAAAAGTTACTCAAATATATAATCCAATTGATGCGATAACTATTGACTCCCTGAAAAACAAATATAAAGTTGAAGAGGATAAGTATATTTTGGCAATTGGCAGTATGAATAATGGTAGAAAACAATTTGACAAATTAATCTTAGCCTATTCAAAATCAATTTTACCCAAAAAAGGCATTCTGTTAGTTGTTACAGGTGAGGGCAAAAACTTATTAAAATACCGTAAAATTTCAAAAGAATTAGGGGTGAAAAAAATGGTAATTTTTAAGGGCTTTATTAAAAATCCTTTTCCATACTATCATAAGGCAATGTATACCGTTTTATCGAGTAAAAAAGAAGGTTTCCCTAATGTAATTATTGAATCTTTGGCAAACGAAACTCCAGTCATCTCTTTTGATTGTTTTTCTGGACCAAGGGAGATAATTATAAATAATCATAATGGAATTTTAGTGGAAGATCAAAATTTTGACAAACTCACTCAAGCAATGAATACTATGGTTGAAGATGAAAAATTATACAAATATTGTAAAACAAATGCAAAAGCAAGTGCTTCTCATTTTGACATCGAAATAATTGGAAAACAATGGTTAGATTTATTAAATAAATCTGTAAGTTAGCCTTATGAATATAGAAATTATTGACATTCCTAAAATTGAAGATCCTGAAGGAAATATAGCTGTTGTTGAAAACAGTACTATTCCATTTGAGATAAAAAGAGTTTATTATTTGTATGATATACCTAGTTCTGCTAAGAGAGGTGGTCATGCTCATAGAAATTTGCAACAAATTTTAATTGCAATTTCTGGTAGTTTTGATGTCGTTTTGAAAGACGGAAATTCAACGAAAACTGTAGTTTTAAACAAACCTAATAAAGGATTACTCATAAAGAATAATACCTGGCGAGAACTCGAAAACTTTTCATCTGGAGCTGTTTGTTTGGTTTTAGCTTCGGATGTATTTATGGAGGAAGATTATATTCGTGATTTTGATACTTTTTTAAAGCAGTTTTAATCGGAATAGGTTGTTATTTTATATCCTTTTAAAGTAAAAAAAAGTTTTATTTTTTTGATTATAGTAAGCATAAATCTTGGTGCTTTTATTAATAATCTTTGTTTGTAATTCAATCCAGATATAGAAGAATCATTACTAATCCCAGCTTTCATTTTTTGATAGGATTCATAATCACCTTCCATTTTGTAATACTTCGCCATAATATATCTATTGAAATCTAAATACTTCTTAAGACTTGGTTTTGCTTCACCTAAACTTTCATAAGCATCAAAATTGGTCAGCGTTTTGTTTTTTAAATGAGTATTGGTAATTTGATTTTCGGTATATAAAATATAGGAAACCAACACATCAGTAGAGTAGGCAAGTTGGAAAGCATTGTTAGCACGAATATTAAAATCGACGTCTTCACCATAAGTAATTTTTTCATCATAATAACCTATCGTTTCAAAAACCGATTTATCCACACACAAACTGCAGCAGCAATAAATATGTTGAGACAAATTGCTTTCAAAAAAGTCTCTAACTATAGATTCCTTTTCTTTGTTTATTAACTTGGTAGTCGGTAAAAGTGATAGCTGATTGGGATAAATTTCTTCGTAATTAGTTGCAAACAATTTACATTCAGGAAATTTTTTAATTAAGGCATAAATGGTTTTCAAATAGTCTGGTTTCCATACATCGTCGGCATCAAGAAAGGCAATATATTTTGAAGAAGCATTTTTAATTCCTGTATTTCTAGAGGCTGAAAGACCTTTGTTCATTTGGTGTTCAATGATTTGGATTTTAGAAGATTGGATTTCACATACGATTTCCAAACTAGCATCTGTAGAGCAATCTTCTACAACAATCACTTCAAAATCTTGAAAAGTTTGCGCCAAAACACTTTCTAGAGTATTTGAAATATAATTGGATTTATTAAAAAGCGGAATTACTACAGTGAAAAACGCCATTTTATTCTTGTTTTAATGAGCATAAATACCCAATTTTAAATAGATTAAAAACAAATAAACTTGGATTGTTTCCTGTTAGATTCTTTGCAATACTTTTTTCAAAAGTCAGATATAATTTTGAGATAAAAGAATCAAGTTGGAATTTTTTCAAACTACGGTTTAATCGGTATAAACGATTGAATTGACCGTCAATTTTTTTGTCATTCACTAAAGCTATTAAATTTTGAACCGACTCTTTTGTTTTGGAATAATAATCATTATTGGTATCAATATAGCCATGTTCAATTTGATTGTCGATGTGTTTTATTTTACAATCTAATAAACTCAATTGATAGGAAAGTTGCGTGTCATCATGACCGTATTTAGTCATCATTTTGTCAAACTTCACTTTATTAAAGGTTTCTTTTTTTATTAAAGTATTATTAAAAAGCAGTGACTGATAGGGCGATTTTTGTCTTTTGATGGCGAATTTATCCTCCATAAATTTACCATATTTCCAGCGTAGTTTTTGGTTGTCCGACGGGCATTTTTGTGGATGAAACCTACCACCATATACAATATCAAAACCATTTATATTGTCAAAATATTTTTTAATATAATCAGAATAAATGATGTTGGAATCTCCATCGATAAACAACAAATACTCATATTTTGACTTTTCAACTAACGAATTTCTATTGGCTCTATGAGCAATATTTTGATTAAGTGCAACAAAACTACAATGGGATAGCGTATTTATTTTTTCATTTTCTTGATTCAATTTTGAATTCGATGCATCATCTTGACACAAAATTTCAAAATCAATGTTTAATTCCAAGCACTGTTTGTGCAATTCCGTTACTAAGGGAAAAACATTATAATTGTAGATTGGAACCAGAATTGAAAGCATCTTACTAGTTTAAAAACACAAAGCTACATTTCTAAATTGGAAATGCAATTTTTTGACTATTTTTGTTGAAATACTGCCCATGAAATCAGTCTTTTCAAAATATAAACACCCTTTTATTCTTATAGTTATTGGATTACTATGGGTTTGTTTTTTGGACTTTGTTTTGCAAATAAAATTTCAATCTTTTGTATTTCCGGATAGCGAATCATACCTATTGGCTTCTGAGAATTTGTACTATCTTCATAAAGCGGATATCATAAGACCAAGTTTAATTGCAGCAATCAATGGCTTTCCTTTGCTTTTTGGGTATTCAATAGACTCGTTATTTGTTTGGAATACGGTTATTAATTTATTTTTTTGGTTGGCAATTGTAGTTTTGGTTTATCAAATTATTTTACAATTTTTATCACAAAAAATAGCCTTTTTATTGGCTTTGTTATATTTATTTTCAGTTGGTAGTTTAGTGCTAATTTTTCAAGTGCTATCCGAAACACCTTTTACATTTTTGTTGTTGCTCTCAATGTTTTTTTTTCAAAAATATTTCAAAAATAATCAAGTCAAATACGCTTCTTTTGGATTTAGTATATTGATAATAAGCGTTTTAATAAAACCAATGTCGTTTGGATTAGGACTAATGCTACTTGTATTTTTCTTTTTTAAATTAAAAAAAATAGTGTTGGATAAATGGAGTTTCCCAATATATGTTTCAATATTGATAGTTGTTTTTCACATGTACACTATGAAAAAAAACTATGGTGATTTTACCATTAGTTATATTGATACCTACACCTACTACAACTATTTAGGAACACGTGCCGATTGTTTAAAAAACAATACAGAGTTTGTACAATGTGATAATTACAGGTATAAATATTTTAATACATTATCTCTATCTGAAGGTAAAAAAGAAGCTTTTAGAGATATGAAAAAGCAAGTCACAACTAATACAGTAAATTTTGTAAAAGCCTATTTTATTAATATTTATTTCAACTCCTACCGTGGTAGTGGTTATTTTTATGAATTTAAAAATGTCAATAAAACCAGCTATTTCGAATTTGTAAAGATCATTTTTAGAGGAATTTCAAAATTGCAAAACATTTTTTATACGATGATTGGTGTTTTCCTAGCATTTAGTTATTTGATGAAAAATAGGTGGGAACTTAATTTTATTAAAGTTGTTTCTCTTTGCATTGTCTATATTTTTTTAATGTCTGGAATCTCTAGCGATCAGGGCGACCGATTTTATGTTGTTTTTTATCCTTTAGTTATGGTGCTTTTGGGTTTTTATATTTTAAAAAAAAATAAAATTCAATGAAACAAATTAGAAAATACCCCTTCCATTTTCTTTTAATTTTGATTGGATTAATAGCTATAACAGTTTTTGATTTTCTCACACAAATGAGTAGCCAAGGGATTATCTATCCTGATTCAATAAGCTATCACGAATCGGCAAAGAATTTATATGTGTTTTATAGAGGTCATAATTATCGTCCAATATTGATGGCAATTATAAATGGGTTTCCGTATCTTTTTGGAAGTTCCGACTCGTTTATCTACGAATATAATTTTTATGTAAACTTAGTATGCTGGCTATCTTCTATCTTAATTTTATTTGAAATTTTAAAACAATTCGTTACCTCAAAATTTGCTTTCTTGTTTTCAGTATTTACTATTTTTTTTGTCGGGAATATTGCTCTTGTTTTTCATTTATTAAGTGAAAATATCTATGTTTTTTTTATAATGTCTGCCTTTTATTTTCTCATTAAATATTATAAAGAAAAATTATTTTGGCAACTTTCAATAGCATTAAGTCTATTTATTTTAAGTATGCTTATAAGACCAGGTTCGAAGTTCTTAGCTATTTTTTTTGTTTTTTATTTCATTATAGAAATCATTGAAAACTATAAACATAAATTTTCATATTTAATCTATGGAAGTTTTTTTTTGGTTATTGTTCAATGCGCAGGAGTCAAATACCAATTTGGAAACTTCACTTTAAGTTATATAGATTCGGTTACTTATTATAATTATATTGGGAGTAAAGCTTTGTGTTTTAAATATGGTAAAGAATATAAACAATTGAATAATCCACGAGGTGAGTTTATTTTTAGTAATGAATGTAATGTACAGAGAAAAATAGCTAATAATGATTTGTTAAATCAACTTAAATTCAATTCTTTAAATCTTTTCAAAGCTTATGTTTCAGATTTAGTTGACAACTCAACCTCAGGGAATATTTGTATTGAAGATTGTAAAAATTTAAAACTAAAAAGTGATTTTCAGTTTTTGAAACCACTGATTTTTGAAATCTCAAAATGGCAAAACAGACTTTTTTCAATGTTTGGTTTTCTCTTAGCTGTTTTTTATTTTATTAAAAGCTACAAAAGAGATACGATTTTTTGCTTAATTAGTTTTTTCATTCTTTACACAATACTTTTGTCAGGAATCTCATGCGCGCAAGGAGATAGATTTAATGTGATTACATTCCCTTTTGTAATGCTACTTTTAACAAATTTTTTAAGTGAAAATACTACCTTCAACCATATTTATTCCAGATATAACAATCGTTTTTTTTGACAATTAGTTTTAATTTACTTATATTTTGACAAAGTTAATTTATTAAAATAAGAATGAAAAGAATTGATTTAGTAGATTTAATTTTAAAACTATTTTTTTGAAAAAAGAAGAAGCTAAAGCCCAGTTCAATTACTGTAAAATTGGATAGGCTGTTTTTTCACGAAGTACTTCCTGTTGGAATTCCCAATCAAATCAATACAGTTTTTCTAAAATCCGAAGATATAGTGTTGAAAAAGAGTTTGCGCGAAGACAATAAGCTATTTTATAATATATTTGTACAGAAGTAAAGTTTTCAGAAAATGGTATTAAAAAATTTGTTAAATAATATAGCAAAACATAAAAATGGATATTTATAAAATATTGAAATTTAATAATTTTATTAAAAATCATAGACTTAAATTTTTTGGTTTGTGGTTATTATCCGTTTTTAATAAAAGATATTTGGCTATTCAATTCGACCCCGTTTTGGCTTGTAATTTAAGATGTAAAATGTGTTATTTTACTGATGATGAATATGTTAAAAAAAACATGAAAGGAATTTTTCCACAATCAGATTTAGATTTATTTGCCAATAGCATTTTTAAAAATGCTTTAAAATTACAAATTGGTTGTGGTGCAGAACCAACACTTTTTAAACATAATGTTGAATTAATTAAAATGGCAAAAAATCACAATGTTCCATATATAAGTATGGTTACAAATGGTAATATGCTAAAAAGCGAAGATGTAATAAATTTTTCCAATGCAGGTTTAAATGAATTTATATTATCGATTCATGGTGTACATAAGGAATCGTATGAGAATTTTATGGAAAAGGGCAACTTTGAATTATTTCACAAAGTTTTACAATCTATTTCGGATGAAACATTAACAAACCCAAAATTAAAATTGAGATTGAATTATACTTTCAATGAAGATAATTTCGACGAATTAAAATACTTTTTTGAAGTTTTTGGATTATACAATATTAATGTAATTCAGTTGAGACCAATTGATAAAATTGGTGATTCTAGTTATGCAAATTTTAGTTTAAAGAAAATTGAAGACAACTATTTATCAGTTCTAGGAAAATTGAGGAAAGAGTGTATAAATAGAAAAATCACATTATTATTTCCTGCGTCAATAGTCAGAAATGAAACTGTTTCTTTGAATGTAAAAACAGAAAATGATAGTTCTTATTTGATTCCTTATACTTATTTTTATGTTTCTCCAAGCCATTTTTGGAGAGAAGATTTTGATTGGAAAAATGAGTCATTTAAAAGTTGGCAAACTAGAAATCAATGGAATAAATTATTGTTTAAAAACATATTTACTTCAAAAGAAAAATTAAATACGATAAATAGAAATATGTTAAATTATTCTGTTTCTATAAATTAAACCACTTTCTGAACCACTTCAAAAAGTTTGGCGTCTTCACATTTTAATGTCTTTGATGGAAATTTCATTAACAAAGCATAATCATGCGTTGCCATGATGACTGTTTTTCCGGTGGTATTTATCTGTCTCAAAACATCCAAAACTTCAATACTGGTTTGTGGGTCCAAATTTCCAGTTGGCTCATCGGCAAGAATAAATTCGGGATCGTTGAGTAAGGCTCTTGCAATCGCCACTCGTTGTTGCTCACCACCCGAGAGTTGATGTGGCATTTTTTCAGAAAACATTTTCATGCTCACTTTATCCAATACTTCGTCAATTTTATTTTGTATGTCGGTAGCGTCTTTCCAGCCGGTAGCTTTTAGGACAAATAGTAAATTGTCTTTTACAGTTCGGTCTGGGAGTAATTTGAAATCCTGAAATACAAAACCAATTTTTCGTCTCAAAAACGGAATTTCATCTTCTTTTAATGTAGCCAAATCAAATTCTACGATATGCCCTTCGCCTTCGGTCAAAGGTAAATCGGCATAAAGTGTTTTCATAAAACTACTTTTTCCCGAACCTGTTTTTCCGATGATATAAATAAATTCACCATGATTTACATCAAGATTAATATCAGCAAGGATAATTTTTTCTTCTTGGTAAATCGTTACATTCTTTAAAGACAATACAGGTTGCGACATGGTAGTTTTTGTTTATGGTGTAAAAGTAACAAGATAACGCTTGGATTCAAAATAAATTTTAAAACATCAATCACAATTTCAAAATTCTGATTCTAAATTGTTCAAAAAGATGTTCATAATAAAACCGAACGGTATCCCGTTATAGCCTTTAGAAAACGATACATTTGAATTCTTAAACCAAAACCACATGCGTACACTTTCATGGTTATTTCTACTGTTAATTTTTATTCAAACTAGCTTTATTTCCGCCCAAAAATCTACCATTTATACTCACGATTCTGCCAATTTTGACAAAGCAGTTTCCTTGTTTAATGACGCTCAATATCCATCGGCTCAAATCATTTTCGAAAAAGTGAAACAAGCCACTACCAATCAAAGTTTGTTGTCGGATTGTAGTTTTTACAGTGCCAATTGCGCCATAAAAACTAGCCAGGCCAACGCTGGTGTGTTGATGGAGGAATTTGTTTCCGATTATCCAACTAGCATCAAACAAAATCAGGCTTTCGTAGCCATGGCAGATTATTATTTTGCGCAAGAAGATTATATTGAAGCTTTGAAATGGTTCGAAAAAGCTGATGAAATTAATTTGAATGAAGCCAATATCGAGAAATTTAATTTCCAGAAAGGCTATTGTTTTTTTAGTGCCAAAAACAAAAAGGAAGCCAAGAATTATTTAGACAAAGTTGCAAATTCCTCAATATACGGTTCGCAAGCCAAATATTATTTGGGTTTTATTGCGTATCAAGGCAACGATTATGCTCAGGCAAACAAATATTTTGACCAAGTTTCGGGTTCGGAAAAATACAAAGAAAAATTGTCGTATTACCAAGCCGATATGAATTTTAAACAAGGAAATTTTGAAAACGCGATTGATTTAGGCACGAAAGCAATGGATAAATCAACTGTTCTTGAAAAATCAGAATTGAATAAAATTATTGGCGAAAGCCATTTTAATCTAAAACAATATGACAAAGCTATTCCTTTTTTATCGCTGTATAAGGGCAAAATGGGAAAATGGAACAATACCGATTTTTACCAATTGGGCTATGCTTTTTACAAGCAAAAAGAGTACGAAAATGCCATTTCTCAATTCAATAAAATCATTGGTGGCAAAGATGCTGTAGCTCAAAACGGCTATTATCATTTGGGAGAAAGCTATCTCAATTTAGACAAAAAACAGCAAGCCTTAAATGCGTTTAAAAGTGCTTCTGAAATGCAATTTGATACTGCAATTCAAGAAGACGCCTATTTTAATTATGCGAAATTGAGTTACGAAATTGGAAATTCGTATCAAAACGTCCCTGCTGTTTTAAGCGGATTTTTAAAAAAATACCCCAACAATACTAATAATCCTGAAATCGAAAAACTCTTAATTGATTCTTATATTTCATCCAAAAATTATAAGGAAGCCTTAGTATTTTTAGAAAAAAATAAAAAGCCTGAAAACAAATTAGCCTATCAAAAAGTAACTTTTTATCGAGGATTAGAATTATTTGCAGATGCAAAATACGAACAAGCATCAACATTATTTGAGCAATCTTTAAAAGAGCCAAAAGATATGAAATTCTCCGCTCGTGCCACTTTTTGGAATGCGGAAACGCAATATATTCAAGAAGATTATAAGCAAGCGATTTTGAGTTACAAGCAATTTTTAGATTTTGCTCAAGCCGCAGCAACGCCAGAATACAACAACGCAAATTATAACTTGGCTTATTCGTATTTTAAATTAAAGGAGTATACCCAAGCGGGTAATTATTTCGAGAATCAAATCGCAAAATCGAAGGCGGATAAAGTGCGCTTGCACGATTCTTACTTGCGTTTGGGCGATTGTAGATTCGTAACTTCAAAGTATACATCGGCTCTAGAAGCTTACAATAAAGTAATCGAATTGAAAAGTGTTGATGCAGATTATGCTTTTTTTCAAAAAGCCATTTGCTACGGTTTTATTTCTAAAAACGATAGAAAAATCGAGGAATTAAATGATTTTTTACAATTGTATCCTAAATCAGAATACCGAGATGATGCTTTATTTGAACTAGGAAATACTTATGTTGCCGATAAACAACAAGATCTTGCCATAAGAACCTATGATAAATTGAATGCTGAATTCAAGAAAAGTTCTTACACCTCGAAAGCCATTTTGCGACAAGGATTGGTTTATTATAATTCCGATCAAGACGATTTAGCGATAGCCAAATTCAAGAAAGTGGCAGCCGATTTTCCTAAATCACCCGAAGCACTAGAAGCGGTAGCAACGGCACGATTAATCTATGTAGATAACGGCAAAGTAGACGAATATGCAACTTGGGTTCGCAGCTTAAATTTTGTTTCTGTTTCCGATGCCGAATTAGATAATGATACTTATGAAGCAGCCGAAAAGCAATACATGCAAAACAATCCGAAACAAGCTATCACTGGATTTAGCGGGTATGTGACTAGATTCCCGAATGGAATACATGCTCTAAAAGCCAATTTTTACTTGGCTCAATTGTATTATTCGGATGGACAAGAAAGTAAATCGGTTTCTAATTATGAATATGTTATTAACCAATCTCGAAGCGAGTTTCAGGAACAATCTTTGATGAAATTGGCTCAAATTTTCTTGAAAAACAAGGAGCAGGGCAAGGCAATTCCGATTCTTTCTCGTATAGAAACCGAAGCCGATTTACCACAAAACAAGACTTTTGCAATATCTAATTTGATGCGCTGTTACTATGAAAACGAGGATTATGAAAATTCGGTTATTTATGCAGAAAAAGTATTGGACAATCCCAAAACAGATGTAAGTGTAAAAAGTGATGCTCAAATTATTATTGCACGTTCCGCATTCAAAACTGGAAATCTAAGTAAAGCACGCTCTGGGTATGCCAAATTGCAAAACACGGCAAAAGGCGAATTAGCTGCCGAAGCTTTGTATTATGACGCTTATTTTAAAAATCAAGACTCAAAATTTGAAGATTCGAATACTGCAGTTCAAAAATTAGCTAAGAATTACTCCAGTTATAAATATTTTGGTGCCAAAGGATTGGTTCTAATGGCGAAAAACTTTTATGGGCTGAAAGACAGTTTTCAAGCCACTTATATTTTAGACAATGTAATCGAAAATTTCACTGATTTTCCTGATGTGGTTTCAGAAGCCAAAACGGAATTGGATGCGATAAAAAGCATAGAGTCTAAAACGAATTCGTCAATTGGAGGCTAGAAGTGGGAAGTTAGAGGTTAGAAGTTAGAGGTTAGAAGTGGGAAGTTGGAAGTTAGAAGAGAGAATAAATATAAAAGACAAAAGTCAAAAGTCAAAAGTCAAAATAAATGAAAATATTAAAAATAAATCCAGTTTTAAATAAACAATTTACGTTCATGGTTCCCTTCCCTTTGGGAAGGGTTGGGGTGGGGCTTTTACTTTTGTTTTCCCAATTCTCTTTCGCTCAAAAAAAGGAAGAAAACATAGGTACAGAAGTTGTAAATGTTGTAAAACAATATACACCAACAATCTCGGATGCATCCAAAGTAAAAGAATTACCTACAATCGATGAGGAAGAAAATGCTAAAAAAGAAGTAGTTAAATATGCTATTTTTTCTTTTCCAGTTGCATCCACTTTCACACCGTATAAAGGGAGTGCAGAAGGTGTAGATAAAGTAGAAAAAGCCAAGTATCTCAAAAATTATTTGACTTTTGGAGGAGGGAATTACGGGGTGCTAAATGCCGAATTGTTTCTAAATCAGGACCTCAATACTACGGATTATGTAGGCGGAATGTTTCGCCATTTTTCCTCCCAAGGCGGAATTAAAGGTGTTGAACTATCAGATAATTATAATGAAACTAATATCGATTTGACTTTTGGAACAAACCGAAAAAATTTGTCTTGGAATTTAGATGTAGGATACCAAAATCAGATTTATAATTGGTATGGATTACCAGTAGGTTTTGGCAGTTTATGGGATCCAGTAGATAGAGCAACATTGTTAGATGAAATAAACGAACAACAGGGTTATAACAACATTTATATAGGAACAAAAGTAGATTTCAATACTGGTATTTTGAACGATGCAAGTTTGAAATTCAATCATTTTTCGGATGCTTTTGGGTCTTCGGAAAATCGCTTTTATGTAAAACCTAATTTCCAATTTGAACTTAATGAAAAACGCATCAATACTAATGTAATTGTCGATTATTTGAAAGGGAATTTTAAGAATGACTATTGGAACTCAAACACTATTCAATATGGCTTTACCAATATTGGTGTTGCGCCAAGTTTTGAGGTTAATGAACGAGGATGGACTGTTAATTTAGGTGCCGCATTGTTTTATAGTATGGATGCTAAAACAAGTAATAATCAACTTTTAATTTATCCAAAAATCAATGCATCCTTAAATGTAGTTGATGATTTGATGGTATTTTATGCCGGTGCCGAGGGAAATTTAGAACAAAATACGTATTCCGATTTTGTGAATGAAAATCCATTCGTTTCTCCAACATTACTTATTTCGCCTACAGATAAGCAATATGATGTTTTTGCCGGATTGAAAGGAAAGCTGACCAATACTGTTAGTTATAACATGCGTGCTTCCTATGTAAACGAAAGAAACAAAGCCTTGTTTAAAAGTAACGAATATTATGATTCTATGTATGATGGCGTTTTTGAAGCAGAAGGTTATCATCTAGGAAATTCTTTTGGTGTCGTTTATGATGATATCAAAACAGTGAGTTTTTATGGCGAACTGAAAGCGGACTTCTCCGATAAAGTAACTTTTGGTTTAAGTGGAGTTTTTAGTAGTTATGCAACCACTTTTGAAAAAGAAGCTTGGAATTTACCCACTATCAGATTAGAGTCTAAAATTGATTTTGATATCAATGAAAAATGGTATGCGGGTGCTCAATTGTTTTTTGTTGGCGAACGAAAAGACCAACAATTTTATTTGACCTCGTTGTCTTTACCAGACCCTAATTTTACTAATGCTTTGGAAAGCTATATTGACGTCAATGCCCATATTGATTTTAAATATTCTGAACGGTTGACTGCTTTTTTACGTGCCAATAACATAACCAACAACAATTATCAAAAATGGTTGAATTATCCTGTTCAGGGACTTCAGGTGGTTTTGGGAGCGAATTATAAATTTGATTTTTAAACCCCACCCCTCCTCGAAGGGGAGGGAGCCGAAGCCAAAAAAAGAATTTAGAAAATAAAAATCTGTGAAAATCAGTTGAATCCGTGTCATCTGTGTGCCAATTACTATGACTTTCAAACTAAAAATACACCAACATTATTTACAATTAGTCCAAGACAGAATCGATGTTTTCAAGGATATGATTGTCGCTTTGACCGAAGATTCAAAAAACGATGCTAAAGGTTCGGCTGGTGACAAACACGAAACGGCTTTATCAATGATGCATATCGAACAAGAAAAACTCAATCATAAATTGAAGGAAGTATTGGCTCAAAAAGCTGTTTTGGATAAAATAGATTCCACTACAATTGCCAAAACTATTATCGTGGGTAGCTTGGTCCAGGCCAATGGAATTTACCTTTATTTAAGTGCAGCACTTCCTAAAATCACTGTTGATGGAACTACTATTATTGCTTTATCTCCGCAATCGCCATTGGGAAATAAACTGATGGGAAATGCAGTGGGTTTTACTTTTGAGATAAATGGGACGAAGTATTTAATTGAGAGTATTGAGTAAAATCCGTTCTAATCCGCATTGCTTGCATCCGTTTCATCTGTGTTCTATTCTCCTCAATTTCACTACCATTTCAACTTAGTTTTCTAACAAAGAATATAAATCGAACATGTTGTTAAATCAATTTCTTCTTTCACAAAAAACTATCTTAATCATTAAAAAAACCCGGATTACCTAAATTTTTTTTTCGTAAATTCGCCACCTTAATAGCCTTGCTTTAAAACGAAATACAATTATGAGCAAAACAATGACAGTCGACATCTTGTCGAGTATTAAAGGCGCAAAGCCTTCGGAGTCCGTGAACAAATTATTTGATGTAATTAAAAATGCAGTTCCTTCAAATAGTAATGCCGCAAATAATGTCAATAATAATGGGGTTTCTGTTAGTGCTTTGAGAGAAGATGTTGTGATAGAAAGTTCGGCAATAGAGAGACAAATCATTATTGAAAATTTCCCGAACAAAAAAAATGGTTTTTTAGTAGTTGCTAAAGTGATAGAAGGATAAAATGGATTCACAAATAAAAAAAATACACCAACAATTGGTGTCAAAAC
>JAYVIN010000076.1:0-28848 GCA_043770135.1 Flavobacterium sp.
TTAACCGATGTACCATCAACTGGCCTCGCGCCAGATAGGCACGATTGATATCCGTGATTTCCAGCTCCCCTCGCGCGGAAGGCCGCAGGTCTCTGGCGATATCGGCGACCTTTCCGTCGTAAATGTAGATACCCGGCACGGCAAAATTAGAATCGGGCAATTGTGGCTTTTCGTCAATTGAAAGCACAGTCCCGGCGGACGAAAAGGTCACCACGCCGTAATTTTGCGGGTCCTGCACATGATATGCGAAGACCAAGGCGCCGCCACTGAAATTGGATATGGCTTCGGGGAAGGCGTCACCACCAAAGAAAATGTTATCGCCAAGAATCAGCACAAAGTCATCTCCGGCAACGAAAGATTCCGCGATCAACACTGCCTGGCCGATACCTTCTGGACGGTCTTGCGTGCGATATTCAATCCTGACGCCCCATTGACTGCCGTCACCGAGCAACCGGCAAAACCGGCTTTGGTCATCTGGCGTTGTGATAATGCACAGGTCACCGATCCCAGCCGCGATTACGAGCGTCAGGGGGTAATAAATCATTGGCTTGTCATACACTGGCATCATTTGCTTGCTAACCGCCAAGGTTAAAGGATGTAATCGAGTTCCCGATCCTCCTGCTAGGATTATTCCTTTCATATATGTAAATTTTTATTTTTTAGTTGTCATATAAGTTATCGCTTTTTACTTATTGATATTTGCTTAAGCAAACTTATAGTTAATGGCGATTTCATATTAAATTACGAGTTGTGAAATTATTAATTTTAACCCGTTGGGTGTAATTAGTTTTTGATGATAATTTTCCGTCAGTTCGAGTGATTTTCGTTAGAAAATCATATCGAGAACATGAAAATTTCTTTAAAAACGGTTCTAGATACATTTTTTGTTCCGTTTTACTGCACAAAAAACACTCGAACAGACGTTTTAAATAATTACACCCAACGGGTTAATTTTAATTAATTATTGTATTTTAAATAATTGATTTACTACGGACTTAATCCTAGCTCTATCCTCATTACTCAAATTTGAACCTGAAGGAAGACAAAGACCATTTTCGAATAAATTCGCTGCTACATTTGAACCATAATAAGGGTAGTGTTCAAAAAGAGGTTGCAAATGCATGGGTTTCCACAAAGGGCGACATTCAATATTGAATGATTCAAAAGCCAATCGTAAACTTTCTCGATCAATTCCGTTTGTCAATTCTTTACCAACTGTTATGGCACTTAACCAATAATTTGAAAAATAATCTGAATTAGGAACACTAAAAACACTTATTCCATTAATGTCTTTAAATAAATCTACATAAAAATCATGCATTCTTCTACGCAAAGAAACATGTTTATCCAATACTTCCATTTGTCCTCGTCCTATTCCAGCACAAATATTACTCATCCTGTAGTTATATCCTATTTCACTGTGCTGAAAATGAGCTGCTTCATCTCTTGATTGGGTGGAAAAAAAAACAGCTTTATCTTTTAATTCTTTCGTTTTGGTCACAATAGCACCGCCTCCAGAAGTGGTTATGATTTTGTTACCATTAAAAGATAAAACACCAATATCGCCAAAAGTACCACAGCGTTGTCCTTTATAACTACTGCCCAGAGCCTCGGCACTATCTTCTAAAATAGGAATTCCATAAGTATCGGCAATTATTCTAATTTCTTCTACTTTATACGGAATGCCGTATAAATGAACAGCGATAATCGCTTTTGGTTTAGTTCCTTTGGCAATTCTGTCTTTTATTGCTTCTTCTAAAGCGACTGGACAGAGATTCCAAGTATCTGATTCACTATCAACAAAAATGGGTATTGCTCCTTGATATAAAATAGGATTAGCCGATGCCGAAAAAGTCATACTTTGACAAATTACCTCATCGTCTGCTTTTACTCCAAGCAAAACTAGTCCTAAGTGGATGGCAGCAGTTCCTGAACTTAATGCTCCTACAAAAGACGAATTTCCTAAATAATTTTCTAAGTCTTTTTCTAAACCGTTGACATTGGGACCCAAAGGTGCCACCCAATTGGTATCAAAAGCATCTTGAACAAATTTTTGTTCATTGCCACCCATATGAGGAGACGAAAGCCATATTTTTGAATTATTCATTTTGGTAAAATAAGTTAATATGAACCCCTATTTTTTTATTGTCTACAATAAAATAAGCCGCTTCTTTTTCATCATTAGTTGTAAGAGCCCTGATTCTATTTATTAAATCAAGCGCATTGTAATTTTGTGAAATATTAATTTCTTGCAACCCTTTTAGCTCTTTTTTTTGATGCGATGTTCCTTTGTCAATTTGTTTGATTCGTTTTGGATTTAAATCAGAAAGCGTTTCAAACGCTTCGGTAAAAACTTCTTCTTCCAACTTCAATACCTTCCTGTATAACGAATTGGCAGTATCGGCTGGATCAACTTTCATTTCTTTTTGATGAATAATATCGCCTTCGTCTAATGCTTCTTCCATAAAATGAAGGGTAGCTCCATAAGGATATCCTTCAATTATTGCCCAAGAAGGAGTGTGCCAACCTTTATTGTACGGCAAAAAAGCAGGATGTAAATTGACAACTCCAATTCTTGGAATAGCCAAAATTTCGGCAGGAATAATATAAGGAAAGTGAATCCCAAAAATATAATCTAACTGTAAACTAGATAGAAACTGAATTGTTTGAGGAGTTTTAAATTCATTTCCTCTGAAAATTAACGATTCCTCTAAACCCGAAATCTCGATAAGCTCATCATCATGAGAGGCTTTATCAAAATCACTAACCAAAAGTGCCGAAGGCTTAAACCCTTTACTGATTATAAATTCTAAAATGGAGCAACTTAATTTTCGGTCTCCAGCAAATGCAAATTTCATAAGGAATGGAGTTTATTGATAAAATCTGAAGGAAAAGGAATGGAATTTTTTAGCCTTTCGAAAACAAAAACATCTTCTAATTGAGTAGGATTAGATGCAAATTTATTAAATTGTTCAAACCAATCTTCTAAATGAAAAATGAAATGATACACTTCTTGTACTATAGCTTCATCACAAGAATAAGAAAATTGAACTAGCAATTCATAAACTTTCGTATTAGCTTTAAAAATTCTTAGTGCTTGATAATACATTTTATCGTTTTTATAAAGATCGTAAGCTTTGGTCGATCTACCTATAGACCTGATAATTTTTTCTTTTAACTTCATAAGTTATATCCGTTGAATGGTTCAATGGTTGCTGCAGTGTCTGAATTAATTCCTTCTTTTAAAACTACTTTTTTAATGGTCAAAAATAGTATTTTAACATCTAAGAAAAAGGATATATTTTCCACATACGAAATATCGTAATCAAATTTTTCGCCCCATGAAATGGCATTTCTTCCGTTAACCTGAGCCCAGCCTGTTATTCCTGGTTTTACCGCATGCCTTCTGTTTTGATAGTCCGAGTACAAATGCAAATATTGAGTTAGCAAGGGTCTAGGGCCTATTAAGCTCATTTCTCCTTTTAAAACATTAATCAATTGTGGCAATTCATCTAATGATGTTTTTCTGATAAAACTACCTATTTTGGTCAATCTTATTTCATCTGAACATAGGTTTCCGTCTTTATCTTTCTTGTCATTCATTGTTTTAAACTTTACAATTTTAAAAACTACACCGTCTTTTCCAGGACGATTTTGAAAGAAAAAAGGACTTCCACTGTTTGCAAAAAAAAGAAATATACTAATTACAATAAGTAAAGGGAATAAAACCACTAACCCAATTATGGAAATTAAAAAATCAATAATTCGTTTGAAACAATTCTGATACATCATTTATTAAATTTCATGTCAAAACTACGATATTCTTGTAAAATAGATTCCCACATGAACTGCTGATCAAAACGAGACACGATTAGGTTTCTAGCTTTTTGTTTCATTTGGGAAAACTGTTCTTTATTTTCTATAAAATACAGCATAGATTCTTGAATCGCTTTCTGATTTTTCACAGGAATAATACAACCGTTTTTTTTGTCTTCAATAATCTCATTACAACCATTTATATCTGTAACTATACAAGGCAATCCCATAGCTCCCGCCTGCATGACTACGTTAGGAAATCCCTCTCTGTAACTAGGAAAAACCAATCCGTCAGAAATAGCAAAATAAGGTCTTACGTCTAATTGATATCCCACCGAAAATATAGATTTATTAGTTTTAATATGGTGTAAAGTTTTTTCTTCCAAAGGGTCTAATTCTTGTTCATAAGGACCAACTAAAATTAGTTTTACCTCTTTTACTTGCGTTTGAATTGCTGCAAAAGCTGCAATTAATTCATTTATCCCTTTGTCCGAAACGATACGTCCAACAAATATAAATACAAAATCAGTGGCTAAAATTCCTAATTCTTGTTTTAGATTCTCTTTAAATTCATCAGAAAAATGAGAGGGGTCAAAATACGAAGAATCAATACCATTGGAACTGCCATTTGCTATAACTTTTATTTTATTGGGTAAGCAATACTTATTTTGAAGTATAATATCCTTCATTTTAAATGAATTAGGATACACTTTTGTAGCGCAAGAATAAGTTAGTTTTTCAACAGTATCTAATATTTTTCTTTTTAAACCAGTTTGTTCTAATAAGGGCATTCCGGCAACTGTATGTAATCGGTTTGGAACACCTGCCAAATTTGAAGCCAACATTCCAACAATTCCGGCTTTTGGAGTATGTGTGTGCACAATAAATGGCTTAGTTTTTTTTAGAAAAAAATACAATTTAACTACTGCCAAAAAATCTTGTAGTGGAGTGATTTGACGAGTCATTTCTAGTGAAAAAACGGCAACTTTTTCGAGTTCTCCAAATTTTTTCAATCTTTCTTCATCAGAAGAAACAGCAATTACTTCGTAAAACGAACTCATGTAGTACAATTGCCCAGTCAATAATTTTTCTAAGGAAAGTGGTACCGTTGTAATGCGAACTAAAGTTGGTTTTATCATTCGATTTTTTTAATTTAAGCCTAAACAGTTTCTAACAATTCCTTCATCGTAAGACTTTGCATTCCATAGGTTTCGCTACAAAATTTAAAAGTTTCTATAATAGCTTGTAGTGTTTTGATGGAATTTTCGACATCTACGCCAAAATTATGAGGGTGCCACCATAAATGATAGACTTCTCCATTTTTAGCAGCTTGAATCATTTCACTTTTGATTCTGTTTAACCTAGAACTATTCAGTAAAGCTATCGAATGTTGTGGTCTGAGGAATCTACTCGCCGGCTGAGAATGCACATTATCTTTGACCAAAGTTTCAGCTAAGTATGATTTTGTACCTAAAGGCAAATAAGCATCAGCTGTTCGAACTAGTTTTACAACAAGAGTTTCTTTTTGGGTAGTATCCCAATACCAAAAATTCGGATTAGAACGAACAGTTTCAATACCTTTTTTAGAACAAATCTCTAGATAGTCTGTATTGAATTGGTTTCGAGGAAAAACGAGAGATTTCAATTCAATATCCATTTTTTGAGCTACTCTGATGGCTTGATTGCTATCGGCTTCAAATTGTGCTTTAGTTTGTCCTTTTTCTAGACAATAATAATGAGAATAGGTATGTGTTCCTATTTCTTGCCCATTTACACTTCGTATTTTTTTGATCAAATGTGGGGCAAAAAAGAATTTTTCTAAGCCAGATTTTTGATGTTTTTTTCCATATTCATAGGCATCCAGTTCTTTTCTTTCATAAGTGGGAATCACTTCAGGAATATTGGATTGCCATTCTTCCCAATTTTCATTGAATAACATCCCAACAGTAGCCCAAGTAGCATGTATCGTATTGTTTTCAAAAACACTAAGAATTTGTGGGATTGCTTTGAGAGTATTATTAAAATAAGAGACTTTATCTGTTATTTCGATATGGTCAAAAAGTCCCCAGACTAGCTCGAAGTCTAATGAAATAACTAAAGAACCATTTTTCATTTTATTTTATTTAGACTGTAGTAGACTGTTTTAATTGATTTTTTTGCATAATTTCAAATTTCTCATTTGCCAAAAAATAATAAATAACAAAGAAACCAAAATACATTACCATCGATTTTTGTCGCATAATAATCCCTAAATTCGACATAACAAATGTTAGAGCAAACGAAGATAAAACAAAAATAATAAGAGATGTTTTGACTAAATAAGGTGCCCTAACGATAAATCTAAGAAAACGCCTATTACAAATTTTGGCAAATAATAGCAAATAAATTAAATTTTCTATAGAACTAAAAAAACCTAATACACCAGGAGAGTCTACAAATAAAGGGCGAAACCAAAAGGTAAAAAATTTAAACGGTAAAGGATAATTGCTCATATCCACCCCTGAATCAGTAGTTACAAGTCTTTGCGATTGATCTGAGGCAAACTGATCAAAATCGGCCACTACATTTTCCGAACTCTCTAAATTAGCTACCCCAAGAATAGCGTTTTGAGCTACATATAAAAAAACAACAGAAACAACTAAAACTAAAAATTTTACACCAAATCCTATTTTACTTCTTCCTGTAAGTATACCTACCATAACGCCTACTAATAAAAAGAGCATTACATGTGGGCGAATCATGTAAACAAAAAATCCACCAATCAGTAATGCAAATATTCTTTTTTGAGGAAAACGCAAAGCATAAATAAAAATCATCAAACCCATAAATATCAAACTTCCTTTACCTAGTGAAGCCGTCCAAAAATGCATGTTAGGTAAAAAAAGTAAAAGTTTTAGTAGATCATATTTTTTGAACACCTTGACATTTATCGTGATATTTTCTCTAAAAAACAGATAAGCAAAAACAAATCCAACATAACCAGTCCAAGAAAAAATAAGCATCATCGTAATATACGAAAATCCTAATTGAACAAAGGGAGTAGCAACAAATACTATAAATTTTGTTCCTGTTGTAAAGAGTATCATCAAATCCTCTGTTGGAATTTCAGCAGTATAATAGTATTCTCTAGAATCTGAGGCATTAAATGTAGCGTAGGTAAAATAAATTACAAAAAATAACAAATGATACCAATAGAGCTTGTTCATTAACTTCTTATCAAAAAAAGAAAATTTATTTGACAAACTTTTAAACAAGACTTGATTGGCTACCAAGAGTATTATAAATACGAAGACAAAATCAATCATTTTTTAAAATAATTCTAAATCGCCTAAACTATAGTACCATTTTTTGATAGTATAGACTGAATTTGTGAAATAAGTATCTTTGGTAAGTGTTCTAATGGTTAACTTAGGTCCAAATTTACCGTATATTTTACACCGAAACAAATCTTTGTTTGATGTGGTAATCAACCCGCATTTTTTTTGAAATGCAAATCGCAGTATCACGTTTTGCATCTGTTTTTTGTACTTTTTGTGGTTCGAACTAATTGTTTCTACCACTCTAAGTTCATTAAAAAATCGATGTTTTTTGATGTAAAGCGCAATATACCAATCGTTAGAAGAAAAAACCACATAATCCTGTAAAGGATTCTCATCATAACGCCATTTTAAATAAGTAGCCGATTTTGGTGTATATAGAAGGTCTTTTTTTGATAATTCAGTATTGTAATCACTACAAATCAAATTTAATTGTGCTGTACTAATAGTATTTTGAAAGTTTGTTTTATTAAAAAAAAATGAGAAAACATAAAAGGGAGTTGGAATTACTGCCAATTCAATAGTATCTACAATATTCCATCCCATTTTTAAATACCCTGGTCGACTACTATCATTTGGAGTATTAAAGACAAAGGTTTCTCCCTCTTTTTGAATATCGTCTAGTGCTTGTAAGGTTAGTTTCTTAAAAATTCCTTTTCCTTGATGATCAGGATGGGTAGCTGTATCTACTGCTCTATAGGCTGTCCAAGTTTGTGTACCTAATTGCCATCGCCATTTCATAAATGCCCTTACGCCTACTAATAAATCGTCCTCAAAAGCCAAAAGTATATGTGAAGCTCCAAATGGATTGTTAACATGTTTAAAATTCCATGTATTATCCGATTTCTTTATCAAATTATCTCCCAAACTAAGTTTCAATAGACTAACTATCGCAGGAATATCTTCGGGTTTTGAATTTCTAATATTCATGATTTATGACAACTAAAATATAATTTTTCTAGATTGACAACCATAGTGCCAATGCTAAAATTAGTTACAACTCTTTTTCTAGCTTCTGCTTGAAAATAAGCTAATTTTTCTGGACTTTCTACTAACATTACAATAGAATTCGATAACTTTTCCCAATCATCAACCGTTACCATAATTCCATTTTCATTGTTTTTCAATACTTCTTTAATACCTCCAGCATCTGTAGCTACAATAGCGCAACCCATACTCATCGCTTCGAGCAAAGCAATAGGAAGTCCCTCAAATGAAGAACTCATCATAAAAACATCCATGGCTTCGTAGTAAGGTTTTACATTGGTTTGTATTCCTGAAAAAAATACTTTTCCTTCTAGATTGAGTTCCTTGTGTTTGGCATAAATTTCAGGTTCTAAAATTCCTGCCCCAACAATAATTCCGTAAATATTAGGATTTTTTTTGATGGCCTCACTCAGTATTTCCAACCATTTATCCAGTCGTTTTTGAAATCTAAAAACAGCAACTGTCCCTACTAATAATGCGTTTTCAGGAATAGAAAAGTGTCTTCTTATTTCAGCTCTTTCATCGGGGTTATTTCGTTGAAAACTAGTAATATTTACTCCGTTAAGTATAGTTTTACAGGAAATAGTTGGCTTTATATTTTTAAGTATAGACTGAGTCACATCTTCAGAAACTCCAATAGCCATATTCTGATAATTAAAACTCCATTTATTGATATACTTAGTGATAAAATGATAACGTTCTTGTAAATTATGTTCAGTATAAAGTACTGGAATACCTATCTTAAAATTTACCAGCCTACTTGCAAATCCAGCCCAAGGCAAATGTGCATGAATCAATTGTATTTGATTTGCTGTACAATAATCAATAATATCTTTGTTTTTTAAAACGAGTTGTAAATTGTTTTTTGCCGAAAAACAACTCACTTTACCCCCTGCGGTTTCAATGGCATTAACCATCTGATTTTTCCATGGTAAGAAATAAATGTAATGAAATTCAAATTGGTCTTGATTATGCTCTTTTAAGGTTTCGGGCAATAACATTTCTGCTCCTCCCCGACCTAGAGATTTAATAACATGAAGCACTTTAATTTTAGTCATTTTTTAAACTTATCAGTCATAAAAAAATTCACAGGAAGTTCTACAAACTAAATTTTATTTATTGTTTTTCAATGTTGTTATCCAAAGACTTATAATCTGCCTTTAACTCCTTAATAATACTTGAATACCTTAGAGTATCTACAAATTGATGAGTAAATAACTCGGCTCCTGTTTTATTGAGGTGACTGGCATTGTAAAAATATTTTTTTTGAAAAGAGATTGAATCATTTGAATAATCATAAAACGGAATCTGATACTTTTTGCTGTAGTGCCCATAAAGATCCATGACCGTTTTTCTGTTCTTAACAAATTTTTGCCCACCAATATATTCGGGAGTATACACAAAAATTAGTTTTATATTTTGATTTTGACATTCAACTAAAAACTTCTCAAATAATTGCTGGGATTTTCTATCAATGGGCACTTCATATTTTTTTCTTTTAGCTATTGCTTTATCCAAATCAGAATTCCAGGTTTTGTCTTTGCCTTGATATCCGTTTATTCTCATGATAGGATTAGATATCAAACCAAGTGAATAGTTGATGATTTTTTCTAATACCAATATCTTTCCACAATAGCGAATAAGAGGAATAGTGTAATCATAAAAATTAAATCCTTCGTAACTTTCTGTCGCTTTTTTAATTTCAGAATTCCAAAGCATGTAAGGCAAAAATTGTTCTGAATTGAATAATTCTTTTCTCTTTTGCAATGTGAACATATCCAATGAAAACAGAATTAATTTAGGTTTTGTATTATTTTCAAATAAAACGGCATGCCTAAAATTTTCTAACCAAAAATTGTGTCCGTTAATACCTAAATTATAGGTTTTAAGTCTTAAATTGTCTTCAATGATTTTTGGACTAATATGACACCAAGCTCTTGAACTTCCATAAATTACAATATCTGAATTTACTTTTCCGTCGAATAAATCGTTCCAAGTAGAATATTCGCCATAAGCGACATCATTTATGTTTTTTAGATTTTTAGAAACAAAAATATCAAGAAAATAAGATAATAGTACAAATGGTGCAACAAACAAAAATAAATTCACAATGAATTTCTTCATGTCAAAACTGAGTACAAATAAATTCTTTATTAAAGCTAGCAAAAACAATAATAATTATTATTTATAAGCAATAAAATATTTTGAATTTTTAAGCTTTTGTTTGTTACAAACCAATAGAATACAAAAACTATTGATAGAAATAAAGCAAAATTTATGGAGTTAAAAATCATTTATAAACTTATTTTGCTTCAGAGTTATAATACTTCAAAAACCAATCGACAAATTTTGGAATTCCTAATTCTAGTGGCGTTGTAGCTTTGTAACCCAACTTTTCAATTTCGGCAACATCGGCATAGGTGGTTACAACATCTCCATTTTGAGCAGGCATCATCTGGTATTCGAAATATTTGTTTAAATGCAATTCTAGCAATTTGACAAACCCCATAAGATTTACTGGATCTCCATTGCCAATATTCAATATTCTAAAATTTGATTCTGTTGGTGGATTTTCGGCTACAATTTGAATTCCCTGCACAATATCATCTATAAAAGTAAAATCGCGACTTTGGTTTCCTTCATTAAAAACCTTGATTGGTTTTCCTTCCATCCCTGCTTTGGCAAATAAAGTGGGTGCCATATCAGGACGACCCCATGGACCATAAACTGTAAAAAATCGCAATCCTGTAACTTTCATCTTATACAACTCGGAATACGAATGTGCCATGACTTCGTTACTCTTCTTGGTAGCAGCATAAAAACTTACGGGAGCATCGGTATTTTGATTTTCGGAAAACGGAACAGCGTCTGTATTACCATAAACCGAGGAGCTCGATGCAAATACCAAATGTTGCAGCGGAAAATTTCTACTCGCTTCTAATATATTGTAAAAACCAATGATATTACTATCGATATAATCTCTAGGGTTAGTGATTGAATAGCGCACACCTGCTTGGGCAGCAAGATGAATTACAACATCAAATCTTTGTATGGCAAATAAGGAATTCAAATTTCCAGCATCTTGGATATCCAACAAGACAAATTGTATGTTTGAGTTACCGTTTACTAATTTATTGTATACTAATTCCTCTTTATTTATACCCAAAATGGCTAAACGAGAATATTTTAATTCGGTTTCGTAATAGGCATTTATATTGTCTAGGCCAACAACTTCGTGTCCTAAAGCAGCCATTTTCTGAACGGTGTGCATGCCTATAAAACCCGCTGCACCTGTGACTAATATTTTCATTTATTATCTAATATAAATTAATTGATAGTAGTATTGCCTTTTTTATTTATAATCTTTTGCAATTCGTTAGCCAAAACCTGCGAAGACCATGGCGACCAATGCGAATCGTCATAAAAATAAACATCTTTCTTGTTTTTTAACTTTGTTTGAAGAATTTCCTTTGAATTTAGGTAATAGTATTCTTTTGGTAATTTTTCAAAACGTTCAAAAAATAAAGGCTTTGGATATTTTTGCTTTTCAAGAAATGCATCATAATAAAAATCGTATTTATCAGGACTAGGTAAAACGATGAGTATAATTCCTTTTTGTTCGCATTTTTCAGAGACAGAATTTAATACTTCGTTTAATTTAGAAACCGCTTTGTGATTGTTATTTTCCTTTACACCATTTAAATCTGAACATAAAAACAACAAATCATTGGTTTTGACCGAAAATAAACTTTGTTTAGTTTTCACCTTGTAAGTTTCTGAATCATACGCATTATCATCAAAAAAATAGTTAATATTTTGTAATGGAAACTTAATTAGTCTATTGGCTGAAAAATCATCAAGCTTTATTTTTTTTATACTATTTCTAAAATAGGATTTTAGTTCTAATTGTTCCGATTTATTTTTAATAGTTGCTTCTTTTAATTTGGTATTGTAATCTTTGACACCTTTATTTATTGATTTTAAGCTGATTAGTGTATCTGTTTTACATTTTTGAGCACGAGCTACAATTTCTCTTTCTACGGATTGAAGAATAATATAATCAACTTTAATATTGTTTAAAAAATCTCCATTCAAAATTCCATGTACGGTTTGAATAGGATTTCCGCTCAAAAATCGATCTAAATGCAAAACCGAAGTATTGTTTTGAGCCAAATAATTTTTATAGCCGAAACCAAATTGTTCTGAAAAGGAATCTCCTATGGTAAGCACAGTAAATTTTTGCTGTTTGTTGAGATTGATTTCTGAAACCTTTGAAAACAAAATAGGCTGATTTAATTCTTTTTCAAAAATGTGTCTGTAATTCTTTTTTTCGATTAAAAATCCTACTCTAATCAAATCACCTTTGTCGGTAGCATAAAAAAAAGTCGTAAACAAAAACAAAAATGCAATTGGTATACTAAACAAGACAAACTTGACCACAAATTTTTTCATACCTAAAACTGAAAATAAATAAATTGTTGTTCTTTACCCGAAAACCAAAGTATTCCGATAATCAGTAAATAGTAAAACATGTAACGAATTACTTTTGGCCATCTGTTAGTCAAAATAGCTAATGCATATTGCTGTTGACGCCCCAACCACTCTATCAGAATAAAAAGAAATAATATTAAAAATAGAGATTTAGTCAAGAGTGTATGTTTCATCAATAAAGATGGCATTGTAAAAAAAGAACTCGATGCAATTTGTGAAATATACTCCAAGGCATGCGTTAGATTTTCTGCTCTAAAAAATATCCAAGCAAAAACGGTTAGACCAAACGTTAATCCCATTTGAGCTACTTCTTTTAGACTAGGAAATAGTTTTCCTTGTGCCACAATATCCAAATTGGTTCTGTTGGTGTTAAAAATAATGGAAGGCATAATGTATAAGGCATTCAGAAATCCCCAAATAATAAAGGTCCAATTGGCCCCATGCCAAAAGCCACTTACTAAAAATATAATAAAGGTGTTACGAACTTTCATCCACATTCCTCCTTTGCTTCCGCCTAACGGAATGTACAAATAATCCCGAAACCAAGTAGATAGGGATATGTGCCAACGACGCCAAAACTCTGCAATGTCCCTTGAAAAATAGGGATAAGCAAAATTTCTAAGTAAATCTATCCCAAATAATCGCGCCGTTCCCAATGCAATATCAGAGTAACCTGAAAAGTCTCCATAAATTTGAAAAGCAAAAAATACTGCACCTAAGGCTAAAGTACTTCCTGAATAATCTCCATGATTATTAAAAGTCATATTAGCAATTTCGGCACATTGATCGGCTATAACTACTTTTTTGAATAATCCCCATAAAATTTGCTTTAATCCATCGACAGCAATAGCATAATTAAATACTCTTTTTTTCTGAATCTGAGGCAAAAGATGCGTTGCCCTTTCTATAGGACCAGCGACCAATAATGGAAAAAAACTCACGAAAACAGAATAATCGATAAAGTTTTTCTCAGCTTTAATTCTATCTTTATAAATATCAATTACATAAGACAATCCGTGAAAAGTATAAAACGAGATTCCTACTGGCAAAATTACTTTTAGAGTCCAAGGATTTACTTGCAATCCAAAATTCGCAACGGCAGCAGCAAATGATTCAGCAAAAAAGTTGTAATATTTAAAAACCCCAAGAAAACCAAGATTGACAGAAATACTCAACCAAAACCAAAACTTTTTACTCGTTTGATTCTTGGCATCCGACATTTTTATTCCAGTATAATAATCCAAAAGTGTAGAGAAAATTAAAAGAAACAGAAATCGCCAATCCCAACAAGCATAAAAGAAATAGCTGGATACAAGCAACAAGATATTTTGAAGTTTTAGGCTTTTGTTGGTTATAAACCAATAAAGTACGAAAACTATGGGTAAGAAAATAGAGAAATTTACAGAGTTAAAAAACATAAACTAGAGTAATTTATACTAGTTATTTAAAAAATAAAGATTATTATTTGATTTGATTATTAAAATAGTTAGAGTAAATCCTAGCGCCATACGAATTTAAATGCTCAGTATCTTGAAATCCTTTATCTGGTATTGGAAAATCTTTGTTATCTAACCATTCCACTTTTCTGAATTTGGTTCGTAAGATTTCTCGAAATTTATATTCTGTATACGAAACATCATAACTTTTATGCATCGGACTTCTTACCAAACAAACCTCTATTTTCTTACCCTTACAATATTTAACAATTTTTTGTAAATAAAGTATATTGTACTCTGAAATTTCAAGGTTATGATTAATATTTTTTCTTGACCCTGATTTTGACAATTGTTTACTATTTATACTAACCTCATTATTGGACTCAGGTTTTCGAATCCCCCTTCTTTCAATTATTATTTTTTTACTGACAAATAAAAATCTTAAATTATCGAATAGACTTTTTGAAAATGCATTAATCAAACCTGTTGGGTTTTTCTTATACAATAATTTTATAGCTTCCTTATCTAATAAAACCCAACATTCTTTAATTCGATATTGAAGATGAATGTCGTCCCAAATCCAATTATCCATTCCTTTTTCAATTTGATTATTGGTAAACTCCACAAAAACTTTTTTAATTTGTGGATTATTATCAATTACTTTTTTTGCTTTAAAATAGGTATAAAGATAAGCTTCTCCTGCTGTAGCCATATTAATCGTATTTTTTATATAATTAGTATCATAAGCCTGAGCTGGATGAGAATGACCTAGAATTAATACAGTATATTTTTTAGGCAATTTTACATTGTTATCTTTAAATAAAAGAGTTTTTTGCAAAAAAACATCCACAACAACAATTGTTGCAATAATGAATAAAAAAACTGAAACATCTTTACAAAATTTTTTCATTTAGAAATTAAAATAGATAAATACTTGTTCTTTACCAGCAAAGTAAAAAATAAAAAACACTATCACTAAATAAAACATCCATCGATAACTTCTTATCCACTTAAACCCAAATTTCTGAATAGCAAAATCGTTTTGTCTTCCAAGCCATTCCAAAATAATAAAAAAAGTAGTTAATAGCATAGTAACCATAGCTTTATATAAACCTCTAAATTCAGGAATCGTAAGCATAGTTTTTGATAAAATCTTAGCTATTATTTCAAACGCCTGAGAAAGGCTATCTGACCTGAAAAATATCCAGGCAAAAACGGTTAGACCAAAAGTCATCGCTATTTGAAAAAATTCTTTTACAGTTGGAAATATTTTTTCTCGTGATACGATGTCTAAATTATTCCTGTTGGTGTTAAAAATAATCGAGGGCATAATGAATAAAGCATTCAAAAGTCCCCAAAAAATAAAAGTCCAATTGGCACCGTGCCAAAAACCACTTACTAAAAATATAATAAAAGTATTGCGAATTTTCATCCACATTCCTCCTTTGCTTCCACCTAGCGGAATGTACAAATAATCTCGGAACCAAGTGGAAAGTGAAATGTGCCAGCGACGCCAAAACTCAGCAATATCTCTAGAAAAGTAAGGGAAAGCAAAGTTTTTTAACAAATCGATTCCAAAAAGCCTCGCCGTTCCTAGTGCAATATCAGAGTAACCCGAAAAGTCTCCGTAAATTTGAAAAGCAAAAAACACAGCTCCTAATAGTAGCGTACTTCCTGAATAGTCTGTATGATTATCAAAAATCATATTGGCAAATTCAGCACAGTTATCTGCTATTACGACTTTTTTGAACAATCCCCACAAAATCTGGCGCAATCCATCTACTGCTTTGACATAATTAAAAGTTCTTTTTTTCTGAATTTGAGGCAAAAGATGTGTAGCTCTTTCGATAGGTCCAGCCACTAATAAAGGAAAGAAACTCACAAAAACAGAATAGTCAATAATTTTTTTTTCAGCTTTGATTCGGTCTTTATAAATGTCAATTACATAAGACAAACCATGAAAAGTATAAAACGATATTCCAACGGGTAAAATCACTTTTAGTGTCCAAGGATTGACCTGTAGTCCAAAATTCGCAACGGCAGCAGCAAAAGATTCAGCAAAAAAGTTGTAGTATTTAAAAACCCCAAGAAAACCAAGATTGACAGAAATACTCAACCAAAACCAAAACTTTTTGCTCGTTTGATTTTTAGCATCCGACATCTTGATTCCTGTGTAATAATCCAGAAGTGTAGAGAAAATCAAAAGAAATAGAAACCGCCAATCCCAACAAGCATAAAAAAAATAGCTGGATACGAGCAGTAAAATATTTTGAAGTTTTAAGTTTTTCGCTGCCACAAACCAATAGAGAATAAAAACTATGGGTAGGAAAATAGCGAAATTTAAGGAGTTAAACAGCATGAAAATTATTTAAATATAGCATTTGAATTTTCAATTTTTAAGAGCTTTATTATAAAAGTCCAAAAACTGTTTTGAAATAGTAATATTGGAATAGTTATGAGTTACCAATGAATATCCATTTTCTTTTATTTCTTGTGTTGGAAAAAAAAGAGATTCTTTTAAAGCACTTAAAAAGCTGTTTTCATTATTAACGGCAACAAGCCAACCCGTTTTTTTATCGATAACAACTTCTTTTATTCCGCCAACATTATAGGCCACAACTGGGAGTTTATTAACAAAAGACTCTAATATTACTCCTGGTAAACCTTCGATTAGGCTAGGCAAAACCAAAACTTGGCAGCATGGCATGATTTGCTTTACATCGTTTCTTCTCCCTAAAAAAACTACATTTTGAGTGAGCTTCATATCTGAAACTAGTGCTTCAATTACTGTTTTTAATTTGCCTTCGCCTATAAGTAACAATTTCGCGTTGGGTATTTCTTGAAGCAAATTTGAAAAAATCCGAATCAATCCCTTATGGTTCTTTTCGGGCATAAAACCACCCACATGAAGTATAAAAGGTCCATCACCTGAAATACCAATTTCGTTTAGTGAATTATAAGGCTTTGGACTGTTCAAATCAACCCCTATTGGTATACATTCAATTCTGTTTTGTATAAAAGGAAACATTTTCTTAAAATCAATTGTACATTCCACACTTACTGAAGCCACAAAATCTATTTCTTTTATCAACCAAGAATTCAATATTTTCTTGAAATGACTGTTCAAAAATCCACTAATTTTATTGGCATTTCTAAAAACAAATTTCGCTTTCCAACCAAATATCTTTTTAGATAGTGATGCGTATTTCAGAGTATCGCCAGCATTGGCTTGAACAATATCATAATTACCGCTATTAATTAACACTGATAGTTTTTTATAGTTCTTAAAATCCCACCAACGCTTTTTTTCATTTGCTTCTAAATAATAAAAGGGCAAATCAAATTTGAAAACATCTGATTTTTTTCCAAACAATACGAGGACATCCACCTGATGTCCTTGTTTTTGCAATTCTTCACTCAACTGACAAGCAAATAGTTCCGCACCTCGAAGTTGACTTCTTTGTATAATTTGGAGTATTTTCAATGCGTTAATTGTTTTTAACCGTTTTGATTAACAAATCTTCGTATTGCTTCGCAATATTTTTTATATCAAATTTTTCTATTGCAGTTTGTCTTGCTTTTTTTCCCATTTCGATCATTTCGGAATAATTAGATATCATTTCCTGCATTTTATTTTCTATATCGGAAACGTCTTTTAGTTTATGAATCAAAGCTGTTTTACCTTTTTCTACGGCTTCTAAATTCATAGGGATATCGCTCGAAATAATGGGTATTCCAGTCATCATCGCTTCGACTAAGGCACCGCTAAAACCCTCAAAACGGGAAGGAAACACAAAGCAGTGCGCTTCGTACATTTTTTGCCAAGCATTAGGAATATTTCCTGCTAAAACAATTTGATTATTTAATTTCAATTCGGCTATTTGCCTTTCTAACTGTGGTCGGTAAGATCCTTCCCCATAAATTATAAGTTTCGCATTTGTGTTGTTTTTTGTAACTGTAACAAAGGCTTCTATTAATTCTGGAAACCCCTTTTTTTCGTACAAACGTCCAATACTTACATAGGTAAAAATTTCCGAATTAGGTTTCTTCCATTGAGGAAAATCATCGCTATTTCTACCTCTATACACCACTTTTATTTTTGATGTTGAAATACCAAGATGGGTAGCATTACTCTGACCAATGTATTTACTATTTGCAATCCATAGAGCAGGAATAAATGAAGTAACACGGTCTAAAAACTTAGTACTATAATATTTTATAAATCCAGATACACCCGTAAATGTTTTTCTTCGTTCAATGTTATAACTATCGTCTACAAAAGTTCCAACCAATTTGATTCCCAATTGTTTACAGGCAATTCTACTAATAATATTACTACGGTACAATGAGGTAACTACAATATCTGGTTTTATATCTTGCAGTACTTTTTTCATTCCAGAAATGCCTTTAGACCAATCGTACTTTCCTTGTAAATTTAATCCCATTATAGTACAACCCAACTCTTGATACGTTGGCAACAAATCAGCTTTGGGATAAAAATAGAGGATACTGACTTGGGTTTCTTTCGAAAAATGACGAATGATATGGGCGATACTTTGCTCAGCACCACCTTGTTGTAGACTATCTATTGCAAAGAGAACTTTCATTTATAATATTTTAATTGCTTAACCTCAAATGAAATTTAGATGCGAATCCATCAGGAAACAATTCAAAAATAACAAAAACAATCAATGCTTTCTTATCAATTAGCCTAAGAGAAATTAATTTTTTAAAATAAAATCTAGCTAGACTTTTACTTGAAATATGATAATTGAGCCACATCATTTTATAGTAAAATTTTTTTTGAAGCTTTTCAATCTTATCTATTTCCGAAAAATGTTGTGGTAAAAACAAATTATAGGCAGTTGCTATTTTTTTATAGTTCTTTGAAAGTCGGTCTTCTCCTGATTTATTAATATTGATTAATATTTTAGGTGAGTAAACATAACCAAAGTGTTGGGTTATTCGTAAAAAAAAATCTGTATCCTCTGCAGCAGGAAGCTCTTCATTAAAGAATCCACACAATTCAAATACCTTTCTTCTAATTGAAATTCCCGAATTAGTTCCAATATGCAAGGCGTGAAGAAAGGTTAAATAATTACTTTCAACAAAAACTGGTTGCCAACAACTTGTATCTGTCTTTTTTCCTCTTATTGTGCGTATTCCAGTCCACATAAAACCAATACCTTCGTCACTATTTTTCAATAATGAATACGATTCTTCTAAAATATTGGACTCATAAAAATCATCACTATCCAAAAGAGAAATGACATCTGCCTTAGCATGCATGATTCCCCTATTTCTTGCTGCAGCTGCACCGGAATTTTTGGGAGTTTGAATTAGAATAATTCTATTGTCTTGAATAGAATTTACAACATCTATAGTTTTATCCGTCGAACAATCATCTACAATAATCAATTCAAAATCCTTATAAGTTTGATTGAGAACACTTCGAATTGCAATTTCTATTAAACTTTCTCGATTATAAACTGGAATGACTACACTTATCATGGTAAAAAAAATTGTTTGTAAATATCACTTCTCTTTAAATATTTTTTCCTTAGGCAAAATAGTACACCCATTTACACCAATTAATCCATGATATAATCCCAGTAAATGAATTGCCGCGTATTTATTTCCATAAGCAAAACCATTTTTATATCCCATGAACGATTTGAAAATTGTTTTACCTGAAAATACAAACAATCCTAGTATTTGTTTTTGTTCCTTGAGTAATATTGTAAAAAGATTGCGAACAGAATAATATTGTCTCCATAATGTTGAGGTCTCAGGCAACTTAAATTTAGGTTTGCCAATATTTAATCGATTATGAGTTTCTCGATACCTTAACATCTCGGTTCCAGAAATTAAAATTTCAAATCCCGCATTCTTTACTCTCAAACAAAATGATAATTCTTCAAAACCAAAAAACAAATTTGGATTTGGTAATATCAATTTATCAAATGTCCTTTTATTTACAATAGGAAACATATTTCCTGCTATACAATCTACAATATGCACAGATTTAACATCTTGACTTTTAATTCTTTCGATGCAAGATTTGATTTTATTAAAGTTTGCACCTACAGCTCCTATAACTCCAATTTCTTTTCCCCCTTTATAATGGATTGTTGTGTCAAATATATTTTGAATTGAATCTAAAAACAAAGGAGGGTCATCATCATCAACCCATAATACCCACTCCCAATTTTGTTCAAAAAGTAGTTTTAATCCCCAATAAGCCGCTCCAGCAGGACCAGAATTATATCCTACAGAAAAATATTCAACAGGCTTATTGTTAAATGAATTCAATATAACTTTTGCACCTTTGTCAGGATCATTATCTACAATTAAAATTTTTTGAGGAGGACAAGTTTGATCAAACAATAACTTTAGGGTATTTGCCAAAGTTTCATTTCTACGGTATGTCATTATGAATGCGGCATATTGTACATTCTTACTCATAATTATTTCCATAATTTATCTGCTAAAAAAGGGTTCAATGAAACTGCGAATCTTAATAAGGTCTTTACATTTAGAACATTTATTAAATATGCCTTCCAAAAATAAACTCTTGCATCATTCAACTTTCCTAATTTAGCATATGTGACTGCAATGTTTTGAAAGTAAAGCCTCAACACACTCGGGTGCTTTTGAAAATAACTTTTGTGTTTATTAATAATGTAAATATTTGAAACTATTTTATTATTTAAATTTTTACTACCACCATCATTAGATGACTCATAAATTAACCCTACATTTTCAGTGTGCAAAATCTTTAATTGGTGTTCTAAACATCTGAATCTAAATTCTGTAAATTCACCATATTTAATATTCTCATCAAAACCTTTTATAGTTATAAAAAAAGAACGCTTCATACAAAAAGCCCCAGACATATAAAGTCCAGACTCGTTACGAACTTTATTATTATATGGGAATAAAGCTTTTACAATTGATACACTGTTTCTTGCTAAATCAACAACCTTCATGTCACAAAAAACAAAATCGGCATCTTCATTAGTTAGCTTTTCAGCAAAGTCTTTTAACCAATCTTTTGCTACATAATCATCAGAATCTAAAAAAGCAACATACGGAGCTCTGGCACTATCAACTCCATTGTTTCTTGCAACACAGACCCCCTTGTTCTCTTGGAAAATAAATTTTATTCTTTTATCAAGAAGATAATTATTTAGTACCTCAAAAGTATTGTCTGTAGAACCATCATCAACAACAATTATTTCAAAATCAGAAAAAGATTGTGACAGTATCGAATTTATTGCACGAGATATAATATGACTTCTATTATATGTTGGAATAATTATACTAAAAAAAGGAATCATAAGTTGTACACAATTAATAAGTAACAAATCACAAATTCAATATTCAAATTTTCGACTAAATTTTTAATAAAGAATATAACAGATCTATAATTTTATTTGTTGGTTAATGAAATTGTAAAAATACTTTTAATCATTTTATTGCTTTTTTTTTTAGAAATCTAATTCCTTTAATCAATATTTCAGTCAGTTTAAACCCTAATAAACTGTAAACAAGAATTCTTTTAGAAACTTTAAATTTATATATATTCTTATACCAAGGACTTAATAAATAACGATCATTAAGTATTTCCCAGTCATCTTTTAATGATTTTTCCCTTTTTATAAGAATTAATTTATTAAACACAAATTCATGAATAGCCAATGAAAGTTTTTCGTTTAATTCCCCAATTTCAAATAGATAATCCCCTAATTCAAGCCTTAAAAAAATTTGTCTTTGCCAACCTTGGTTATTGCCACTTGTTGAGATGGAATTTTGCCTTTTAATGTATTCGGATGAAGGTACAAAATCATATCCTATTTTAAAGTTATTTTTAAGTGCTCTAAAAAGCAACTCATACTCTTGATTAGAAGGCCAATGATTTGCCCATCCTCCAATGTTTATAATAGAGGATTTTTTCCATAAATTTGAATTTGTATGCCCCAGTTTATTATTCACAAAACCCAACCAAAGATCTTTTTTTAATGGATTTTCAACATATTTTTTTACACCATCAATAAAATAGTAAGATCCTAAAATTAAATCTAAATCTTTCTCATTCGTTATTTGAAGTTGTCTTTCAAATTTTCCTGGGAGTAATACATCATCTGCATCTAAAAACTGAACCCAATTTGCTTTGGCATGGTATAATCCTAAATTTCTACTTGCGCAAGCACCACGATTAGAATTATTTTCATGATATAATAAAATTAATTTCGGATTGTTGATAAAATTACCTTTGATAATTGTAGTTGTTTTATCTGACGAACCATCATCTACAACTATAATTTCCTCGACGTATGGATCATTGATAACCGACCTAATACATCTTTCAATATATAATTCTACATTATAAGCAGGAATTACTACACTAACTTTTTCACTTGTCATATTTTATTTTTTTCAATGTGACTATCACTTACTGTCTAACATTAAGAAATGTTATGATAAAATTTTACTATAAAGTTTTTGTTACAAGTATTATAATTTAAAATATTTAAATTAAACTAATAAATATAATTACAGTACAATTTCTACTATTATAATTTATTTTTTTTAAATGAAAATTAAATATTTTTTGCAAACAATCAAAGTGTTTTAAAGGTTTCCGACATTACTATAGACATTAAAAAAGGAGGAATTGGGTAGGAAAGACATTTTTTAGCAAATAAAAAAGTTTAAATGAAATATCTTAAATGGTTTGAATTTTTATGTATAAAATTGAATTTGCGAATAAAAATTCAATTTATTAATTATTTTTAAAAAAAAAATCGGATTAGGGTATTTTCCCAAATAGATTATTTTTTTTTAACTTAAAAAACCCGTAGACAAATATTTGATAAAAAGCAAAAGCTTTAATACCTGAAATAAAAGAACCTTTGATGAAAATAAATAAATGATACCAACCGATTTTTTTTAAAAGTTTTTTATAAACTTTAATATCATTATGATTATTTGACAAAAGAGACTTAACAGCTTTATATCTCGCCAAACACTCGTGATAATAATAAATTCCCTTTTTATTGGATTTATTACTCATATTATCTTCGTGTATTCTAACATAAGATAAAAAATCATCTAAAACAGAAACTTTTACACCAATAATAATAGACTGTAAATGAAATAACCATTCTTGTGAATTTTTCAAATCTTCATCCCAAAATAATCCCTTCTTCAAAAACCTCACATCCCACAATCCCGAACAAGTGTGCCATATAAATTGATAATTACTAAAATTATCAATAGAAGGGTATGTATCTATTTTTCCCCATTCGCTAAGAAAAATTTTTTCTCCGTGCTTGTCTTTTTGAACAAACTTCATTGATCTGCAAATTGACACATCTGCATTTGAGCTAATCAAATTGTTTAATTGAACTTCAATAGCTATTGGAGATAATAAATCATCTGAATCTATCCATTTAATAAATTGTCCTCTTGCCATCGACAATCCGAGGTTTCTACAAGTATTTGCACCTTTTGGTAAATTCGATGGTCTTCGTACAACTTTAATTTTTCTATTATTTTCAATATAGGAAAAGGCTATATCAAAAGAATTATCCGTGGAACCGTCATCTACTATGATAATCTCAATATTGTCATAAGATTGTTTAATAAGTGAATCTATTGTTTCACTTATTAATGAAGCTCTATTATAGAGAGGTACAATTATAGAAACTAATGTTTTATCCATTTAATTTTTTGATTATTTTTTAAAATGAAGTAGTTTAAACTTTTATTTAATTGAATTTTTTTAGTACGATTATTATTAAAGCTATAAAATAAAGCCTAGCCAGCTATATTATTCAGATCTATTTAGTCAAGCATCAATAAACCTACAATTTTTGTAATTAGGAATTGAGGGTCTTCCTTGCTCAGAATATTAATTTTGGAACTCCAGCTCTATTTTATCCCAAGAAACCTATTGGGTCAATTTACCAAAGGGTGACTAAGGTTTATAAGAGCTGTTAACCTAGTTATGAATAAATTTTTGCTGTAAATCTTTTTTTATTTTACTTAATATATCGCCACTTTTTTATACCGAAATATACACTTTTTGGCGATTTAACAGTATCTTTTTTGGTGGAATTTAATTATAAATTTTTAACAGTCAATGTTTTGATGCTTTTTTAATGGCTTACTGTTTAATCTCTTTTATCATTTTCAATAATAAGTCATCATCTTTTCTCGCCCAAAATAGTTCTTGGTCATAACCTTCCCAAGTTTCCAATGTTCTCAAAACGTATCCTTTTATTTTATCAGAATCATGAACTTTTATTAATGCACGTTCATCTTTGTTTGAAACAATTTCTTGAGTAAAGAATATCAATTCACTTTTAATATTTCTGTCAAGATAAAAATTTAAAAATTCAATTGCTTTACCAATAAACAGCTCAATATTCTTGTTCTCATTATTTCTGTAATGGTATATGAACTTTAGCTTTTTTCGTCTACCCAATGAACACATTCTTAATATTTTTCGCTCATAACTTTTTCTCTGCTTTTTATTATTTATTACGTCATGATGAGTGAATTCAAAACCGTTAAGATGAAGACAACTATAAATTTTACCTGATTTTGAATAGTGTTTATTTCGAACAACTCTTGTTTCTCCTACATAATCATAGTAAAGGAATTCAGGATTTAAAAGATTCTGATATTTTTCACTCTCTAAATGTATGGCATATTCTATATTGCTTCGACCATGAGAGTATGGAGTACTAAAGCTTTTAATATTAAAACGGTCAAGAATATTATCTGTTAAACAATTCTCTCCTATCGAAATATAATAGGTATTTGTAAAAAGTTGTTTCAACTCCCGATATTTTCTTATTAATCTTCCCTTAAACTTTTTCAAAATAATCTGTATTTCAATATATCTCTTATGTTGTCCTTACTCGTTTCGCATTTGCAGATGTTTTTTTAGGATTGTCTCCTGTAATGTTCAATGTCGTTCTAGCACATCGCACAAAGCTATTTTGTCTAAAAACTTTCGTTTGTTTAAAAAACGGATTTAAATTTTAGGAAAAAATACTAGATTTAAACCATTAGTATAACATTGTTTTTAAAAGTATATCGAAAATAAAAATCGTTTAAAACCCTAAAATACTCGTTCAAGACAGAAAAAAGTATAGACAGAAATACTTGGACTGTTTCAATGCACTTTTGTCAATAATGTTTAATCAGTATTAATCACTAATTTTTTTTATTATTATTAATCAATAATAAGACTATTTTTTTAGTAAAGTATAAAAAGTCTTATATAAACCTTTTAGAATATACTTTAAACTCTTTATTTTAATAAACGCAATAAATGTATATTTCAGAATTTCTAATTGACTTGAAAAATTCGAATTATATCTAAAACCGTACAAAAATAACCAAAAGCCATCAACATAGCAATTTGAAAAAAGCTCTCGTGACACTTTGTCATTAATTCTTTCATAGTATTTAGCCATGAAGAATAACGTTTTAAAATTATTTATTTGTTTAAATCTATTAGATTTCATTGACCATATACCTCCGATATGCTGCCTATAGGAGGCTGGTTCAATATCATTCATATATTTACTTTTCCCATACTGTCCTAGAATACTAATTAAAAAAATATCCCCATTTAGCACACGATACCCCTCTTTAGGATAATTCTTAAAAATTGGTAAGTTTCTAAACATCATCCCCAAAGTTAATATCCAAAAACCTTTTTTTAATTCCTCTGAAGTTGCGTCCCTTTTAAAAGAATTAGGTAGTTTAGATTCTTTAAGTAAATTTCCATAGGAATCGATAGTCTTTGTATCGTGACTACACACAACATATTCATTATTATTTTGTAGAAAATCAACTTGTTTTTGAAGTTTAAGTGGATCCGTCCAATAATCGTCCCCTTCACAAAGGGCTATGTATTTTCCTTTACATCTTGGAAAATTAAATCTAGCATTCATTGCCCTAATTCCCTGAGAGTATTGATTTACGGATTGAAATATTGGAAAAATAATATTTGGGTATCTATTTGCATACTCTTCTATGATTTTCTTAGTCCCATCAGTGGAGCAATCATCGTGAATTAACACTTCGATAAGAAAATTAGTTTTTTGCATTAAAAAACCATCTAAACATGCTCTAATATATGGCTCATGGTTATAAGTAATACAAGAAACACTAACTAAAACAGCCATTTTTTATTTAATTTAGATATTTGGAGGTAGTCATTTAAACACATACTAATTTTGTTTTTTCCTGAAATAATTTGACAACTTTTGTTGTCAAATTGTTTTATTAAATAGTGATTTGTAATTGAAATATTGATACACAAATTCAGTTCTTTTCATGTTTAGAGAGTAATAAATACGGTGATTATTATAAATTTCGATTGCTTTGTTTAAAATTTTTTGAGCTGTTTTAAGTTTTGGAATAGTTTTAACTTAACCAAATAGATTTTAGGACAGCCGTATCTCGCTTGTAAATGTCTATGAGGCTTTATTAATTTAAAGATTGTGAACACATGTTTTTACTCAAGTTCTTGTTTTTTTGATTCTTTTTAATAAGCTTATCTACTTATTGATAAGCATCAGTGTATCTATTTCTATTTAAAAGGTCTTTCATTTTTTCACCACTTCTTTTTACAGTGCTTCAGGCAATGACTTTTTTGCAAATCTAATATTAGTACTCACTTCAAAATCAGCGAATATCATTTTTGGAAGTCTTTAACGAATTCTAGTTCCTCGATACTCTTTTTAAGTTTTTTAACTTCTTGATTTTTACTTATTTTTTTTAATTTTTTTCAAAGTAATGTATTTTTTTATTTGATAGGTAATAGAAGAGCGAGAAATTCTATTTAATTTGAACGCTTAGTTAACCTAAATCTGAACGTTTGTAATTTGTCAATGATGGAAAGTTTGAGGACAAAACCAATCTATTTATACTCTTATTTTGGACATGTTTGTTTGTTTTTATTAATGTCATAAGTTGCTAAAAAGTGTTTTATTTTTTGTCAACTTATTTTTAGAAATAGTAATTTCACTTTTAAAATTCTTAGATTTCTAATTGCTTAAGCATAAAAGATAGAATTATTACATTATTGGATGATATAAAGCTCTTTATATGTCCAGTCTAATATTCTATTTTGATCTAACTCTAATCTAAAAATGGTCTTAAATAAATTAATCATATGTCATTTTTACAACTCCTAGTACTTTTTTCAATTGCTTGAAATGCAAATAAGTTACTCTAAAATTAGTGAGATAGGAAAGTGCTTTTCTATTATTAACTATACTTCCCAACTGATATTGTTCTTTAGAATATCTTGAAGATTGTAATTTGCTTCTAACTAAAAAATGCATCCAAACCGCATGAAAAAATATAAAATTCTGTATATAGAAAAAACAAAAATAGACTACGGTTGGGTTCTCTTTTTGAAAAAAAGGAATATACGGTGCAAAAAAAGCCGAAGTAGATGAAATCCCCCCTTTTAACTTAAGATAATAAGACCAATTCATTCTGGCTTTCGGCATAAAATGATAAAATTTCAACTCGCCACTATACCAGATTTCATAACCTAATAATTGAATCAACAAACAAAACTCCACATCTTCGCCCCCAAGAATGACATTTCCTTTTCGTCCTACCAACAAACAATTGAAATTAGCATCGAAAAATCGCATTAATAATTCTTTCTTAAAAAAAGTTCCTGCACTGTATAACTCCGCTCTTTTTACATTTATTCTGCCATCTTTTATAGACTGAGAACCAATAGCAAATGAGTGACTATAACGATCAAACCATTCGGGTTTTGTATCTTCAAAAAGTCCAATACCTTGACCTCCAAGAGCACCTATCTGGCGATTATTATTCAAAATTGACCAAGCCTTTTGAATATAATCTGGAAATAAGTGATTGTCATCGTCGCAAAACAACAGCCATTTGTATTTTGCTTCGTCAATTCCTCGTCGTCTGGCGTGATTGCACCCCACTTTTGATTCTAAAATAATTCTTGAGTGTGATTCAAAACCATGTTCTTGGATTAAATTTTTACAAAAATCTGCCGTATTATCTGTAGAAGCATTATCGATAATTAGTAATTCCCAATCTATCGATTCTTCTATTTGTAATAAGAAAATAGCCTTTAGAGTAGGTTCTAATTTACTTATTCCATTAAAGGTGCAAATAACAATGGATATTCCATTAGGATAACCCATAGTTAAACTATTATTTTTCATACTTCAATCTTAAAATAAAATTAAAAAATGAACCCACAGTTTTACCGTATCTGTATTTATTTTGATAATAATAATGCTGTTTAAAAATGTGATATAGTGCTTTGTTTACTAATTTTTTGTTGTAATTGATTGTCTTAAAAAACACTTTGAAATTTGGATAAATAGTTTCTAAAACATTTTTTATATCGGATGGCGAATACCAATACCGAAAACTAAGATAAGAACACATCAATCCAAATTCGTCAGGATTGTAATCATTAATTCTTTTTGGAGATTCATTTTCAAAAAGCGTTATAGAATTTCCTATTTCGCCTTGCATGATGCTTACGCCTAGACTTCTAAGTAATGCTTTTTGCAAAACAGGATTGGTATCAAAATCATAGTCCTTATTAAATGGACTATATTCAATAATTCTGCTGTCTTTTTGAGGTCCTTGAAGGACTACTTTTTTTATGGCATCATACATCACAAAAGCATTTCTGCTCATGCTGTTTCGGACATATCTATAATAAACCAATGGCAATTTCAACGCTTTTTGAGTTGCTCCAGCTT
>JAYVIN010000077.1:0-3550 GCA_043770135.1 Flavobacterium sp.
GCTTCGGGAGCAGATTTCAGGTTGCAGATAGCAGAAATCAGTTAATAAAAATTTTTAAACTTTAAACTTTAAACTTTTAAACTTTTACTTATATTTGCAGTCCAGTAAATAATTGGCGTCGTGGCCGAGCGGCTAGGCTGGGCTCTGCAAAAGCTCCTACTCCGGTTCGAATCCGGACGATGCCTCTAAATTAACCTCTCTTTTCGAGAGGTTTTTTTATGTTTAGTTTTTAGGGAAAATAATTCGTGATAATTTATTTTAAAATAGTTTCTTTAAAATCTTCTATAATAATCAGCTTAATAATTTTTTCTTTTTTGAACAGTTCAATATTAAAATTATTTGTTTCAGAAAAACTAGGAGTAAATTTTAACGGATAAACATATATCTCTAAATTTATCTTGTTTGGATAAATTAAATTTAGACTGTTTAATTTTCCAGGTGGTTCATCAGACCAATAATAATCGTTATAATGTTTGATTCCCTCATTTTCTAACAATTCACCAACAGTTTTTCCAATATAATTTTTTAGATGAATTTTAAAAAATAAGTCATATTTAAGGGTGTCATTTAAAGACATATTTACCTCAATTTTATTCACTTTTTTTGATTGCCTCTCTTGACAAGAAAATATTAAAAATATTACTAAAATAAATACTAAAATTCGATTCATAATTATTATCTTCTGAATTCAACAGGTCATTCAATTAATAAATATAATTAAATTTAAAATCCTACTCCTCAATCCTTTCCAAAACATCTTTCAGCTTCTCTTTTTCTTCTGGAAACCAACCTTGTATGATTAAAACAATTCCGAAAACCATCAAAACGATACTGATTCCTTTTTTGATTTTAAGAATATTTGTTGGTGTCAATTTGTTTTTTAATTGTTTGGCTAATACAATTTTAACGCAATCAACTAATAAATAAGAGATAATTACAGAGGTGAAAAAAGTAAACATTCTGGAATTTTGCATCTCTAATTTAGGTCCAACAGATATTATAACTGCCAACCAAAATCCTAAAACGCCAATGTTGATAATGTTTAGAAAAAATCCTTTTATAAATATACTTAAGTAATCTTTTTTGATAATTTCATTGTCCATTTCTTCTGAATTTATTCTCTTTTCTTTGTGTAATCCTATGTACGAAATGACACCATAAGCCAGCATTACTATTCCTCCAAACATAAAAAGTGCCGAATTATCTTTGATACTCGTTATCAAGCGATAACTTCCAAGATAAGCAATGGTGATGAATACAATATCACCTAAAACTACGCCTAAATCAAAAACTAAAGCGGCTCTAAATCCTTTGATAATACTGGTTTCTAGTAATATAAAAAAAACAGGACCAAGCATAAAACTTAAAAATATTCCCCACGGAACACCTAATAAAATATCATTTAACATTAAAAAATTGTATTTAAAATAAAAAATAACTGAAATTTTCTTCGAAGAATCCTATTCCTTTTCAATTATAGTTCCTCCTGCAAAAGTAGATTGTTTGATTTCTTTTGGTTTGCCATAAATTGATATGGTTCCTCCAGCTTTTATTTTTGCATCAACTAGTGTTTTTGCATTCACTTCGGCACTTCCGCCTGCTGATATACTCACTGTTGTTTGGGAAGTAACTAAATCCTTAGCATAAAAAATTCCGCCAGAAGTTATATTTGCTTTTTGATTACTTGCTCTACCTGATACGTTAATTATACCCCCAGAATTAAGTTTCACAGCAGTATTTTCAACATCAAGATCCACATCGATTTTTGCTCCTTCTTGTGAAGATAAATCTATTGAGGTTTGTTTAAAAATGTGCTTGGTACTCACAATACATCCTTCGTTGGCATCAATACTTTTAATGTTTTTAAAGTATAAAGTCACTTTAGTATCTTCTCCAGATAGTATTTTAGTCAATGACATTCTGATTTTTAACACTCCATTTTTATTCACAGCTTCAAAGTCACTTTCATTGTTCCCTGTAACAACTACTTTATTTTCAGTAGATTGAACTAAGGTGACATTCAATTGATCAAATACTTTTAATGCATCAAAATCTCCTAGATTGATTGTTCTTTGACCATAATTTAATTGTGCTAATAACACGAATACCAATACAATACTTTTTTTCATTTTATCCAATTTAGTTGATATTATTCATCGAAAAAATCTTATTCATTCCTTCTAATAAAATAAAAATCCAATTGTTTTTTGACTAAATCAGCGGTTTTAACTTTTACATAAATTTCACTTCCTAATTGTAAAATAGCTTTGGTAGTTTGACCAATAAGCGCATATTGTTTTTCGTCGAATACAAAATAATCGTCTTTAATTTCACGTATTCTCACCATTCCTTCGCATTTGTTTTCTATAATTTCAACAAAAATTCCAAATTCAGTAACACCCGATATAACTCCCAAAAACTCTTCGTCTTTGTGATCTTGCATGTATTTAATCTGCATATATTTAATCGAATCACGTTCGGCTTTTGTGGCTAAACCTTCCATTTGTGAACAGTGAATACATTTCGTCTCAAAAATTTCCTCGTTAGCTGATTTTCCTCCATCCAAGTAAAATTGCAACAATCGATGTACCATTACATCAGGATAACGCCGAATTGGCGATGTAAAATGGCTGTAATAATCAAAAGCTAAACCATAATGTCCAATATTATCTGTAGAATATTTGGCTTTACTCATAGAGCGAATGGCAAGTGTATCAATTAAATTTTGTTCTTTTTTTCCTTGCACTTCTTCCATCAATTGATTCAACGCCTGTGCTACGGACCCTCCAGCAAAATCTACTGTATAACCGAATTTTTTAATTAACTCCTGCATTGCAAAAAGCTTATCTTCATTAGGCTCATCGTGAATTCTATAGATAAATGTCTTTTTTTGGCGACCTATATATTCGGCTACTTTTTTGTTTGCCAAAAGCATAAATTCTTCAATCAAATGATTTGAATCTTTGCTTTCTTTAAAATAAACACCTTCGGGATTTCCAGTTTCAGATAAATTAAACTTTACTTCTACTTTATCAAAAGATAATGCTCCAGCATCCATACGTTTATTGCGCATAATTTTGGCTAATTCGTCTAGTTTCAATGTGGCGTAAACAATTGCATCCGAAACTTTATAGGATTCACCTGTAATGGATACTTCTAGTGGAATTATATTATCCTTAGTTTCTATTATGAATTGCGCTTCTTCATAGGCAAAACGCTGATTGGAATCGATTACTGTTCTACCAAACCATTGATTTTTGATAACCGCTTTATCATTCAATTCAAAAATAGCCGAAAAAGTATATTTTTCCTCGTTAGGACGCAACGAACACGCAAAATTCGATAGCACTTCTGGCAACATTGGCACTACTCTATCTACTAAATATACAGATGTGGCCCTATTATAAGCTTCGTCGTCTAAGATTGTTCCTTCTTGAAGATAATGTGACACATCGGCAATATGAATCCCTATTTCGTAGTTTCCGTTGTCTAATACTTTGAACGAAAGTGCATCGTCAAAATCTTTGGCATCTTTTGGATCTATAGTAAA
>JAYVIN010000078.1:0-74729 GCA_043770135.1 Flavobacterium sp.
TCAAATACAAAACCCAAAATTCTTCGTGTAGTAATTCGCCAATTATGGGTTGCATAATCTCAAAAACAGCTTTGCTAGAAGTGATTTTTTGGAGTTCAATTGTATCTTCTGATCTTCGTCTTCTTCCTAATTCCATAGCGGCAAGTATCGAAATCGCTTTTGCCTCTCCTATTCCTTTAAAAGTCATCAGTTGCTGAATAGACAATTTTCCTAAGGCATTCAAATTATTATTGACACTAGCTAAAATGCGTTTACTCAAACCCACCGCTGATTCGTTCCGACTTCCAGAACCAATGAGAATCGCAATCAACTCCGCATCACTCAAAACGCTTTTGCCCTTGAGCATTAATTTCTCCCTTGGTTTGTCGTCTTCGTGCCAATTTGTTATCGGAAAATTATCTTGTTCCATATATTTGTTTCAGGTTTAAAGTTTCAGGTTTAAAACTGAATACTTAAATTGACAACTGATTACTATTCTTAAATTTGTTTTCTCATACAAACACTCATTTCTAAACCCACATAAGGTTCGTAATTATCGACAATCGCATATCCTGCTTTTTGATACAGTTTGATAGCTGCAGTTTGCTTATGCAATGTTTCTAAAACCGAATAGGAATATCCTAATTCACTTGCCCAAAGCTCTAATTCTAGTATTATTCTTTGCGCTAAACCCAAACCACGAGCTTCTGGTGAAACAAACATACGTTTAATCTCAATAGTTTTTTTGTCGTATTTTTTGAAACAAGCACAAGCTACTGGTTTTTCTTCGAGATATACGATTACCACATTTGGGTTTATTTCTAGGATGTTATTCCCCCAATAATTCGTTTTTAATTCCGGATATTTAGCCCATAAATACGCGTCAAATGATGCAATCAAATTTACAAAATCAGGGTTTTCGCTGGTTGTTTTGGTAATTATTATTTTGTTATTCATGCTTGTTTTTTATTGCCTAATTATTGCATCAACTCTTTTACTTCATCAAAATTTAATCCTCCATAATTTCCGGAACTCATTAATAATAAAGCGGAATTTTCAAGATTTAGATTAAATAAATAATCCTTAAAATCATTTGGGTTGGTGTAAATAATCAAATCTTCACGATTGAAGGCTTTTGCAATTTGCTCGTAAGTTACTGCTGAAAGTTGTTTGATTTTGACCGCATCTGGAGAATAAAACACAACAGCAACATCAGCATATTCAAGTGCGCCTTCATATTCTTTTAGGAATTCAGCATTCAAACTGCTGTAAGTATGCAATTCTAAACAAGCGACCAAAGTCCTGTTTGGGTATTGCTCTTTCACTGCTTTTGTTGTGGCTGAAACTTTACTTGGCGAATGGGCAAAATCTTTATAAGCTACTTTGGTTTTACTTTCGGCAATTTTTTCTAAACGTTTTGATGCGCCTTTGAAACTGGCAATGGCTTCATAAAAATCGGCTTCGTCCACTCCCATATTCTGACAAATCCATTTGGCTCCAGCCAAATTATTCAAATTATGCGCTCCAAAAACTTCGATTGGCATAGCGCCTTCTGGGGTTTCTAAAAGTGTAATTCCGTCTTTTACTTCATATTTTGGTGTGGTGTAGGGTATTTTCCGAATTGGATTTGTGGCGGCTTCGGCAACACGGCGAACTTCTGAATCCTCATCGTTATAAACCAAAATTCCGCCATTGGTAATTTTATTGATAAAAATTTCAAACTGTTCTACATAAAAATCATAAGTTGGAAAAACATTGATATGATCCCAAGCTATTCCGGAAATCAAGGCGATATTCGGCTGATACAAATGAAATTTAGGTCTGCGATCTATGGGTGAAGATAAATATTCGTCCCCTTCGAGAACTATAAAATCGTTCTTTTCTGTCAGGTGAACCATTGTATCAAAGCCCTCCAACTGTGCTCCCACCATATAATCGACTTCAATGTTATGGTAATGCATTACATGCAAAATCATTGAGGTAATCGTAGTTTTCCCGTGTGAACCTCCAATAACTACTCGTGTTTTGTTTTTGGATTGCTCGTATAGAAATTCAGGATACGAATAAATTTTAAGTCCCAATTCCTGTGCTTTTAGCAGTTCAGGATTATCCGCTTTAGCATGCATTCCTAGAATTATGGCTTCGATATCTTGGGTAATTTTTTCGGGAAACCAACCCATTTCTGCTGGCAAAATTCCTTTTTTTTCTAATCGCGTTTTTGATGGTTCAAAAATAGCATCGTCACTTCCTGTAACTTGATACCCTTTGTTATGCAATGCTAAAGCCAAATTGTGCATGGCACTTCCGCCTATGGCGATGAAATGTGTTTTCATTTATGGAAATTTTATCTTTTTAAAATTAAGCGATTACTTAATTAATTATTGTTTTCTACTTTTATATTCCTCCAAAATCAAATTGGATTTATCAGCTTGATTCATTTTATTTTTATACAAATCGGCTAATTTTTGGTAACATACTTTGCTCCCTCCTATCGTTATCGCTTTTTTATATTGTTGTTCGGCGGCAGAATACCTTTTAAAATATTCTTCGATATGTCCTCTTGACAAATACCCATCAACAGGAGAAAATTCTTTTAATTCGTTAGAATATTTGATTGCTTTTGTTTCACTTCCTCCAACTATCCCAGGTAATTGCAAGTTGAGTTCTATTAATGCCCAACGGGCTTCTATGTGTTTTGGATTCAAAGCTATTGCCTTTTCAAACGAAGAACGTATTTCGGGAATCATTCCTAATGCTTTGAACTTATTCACTTGGGTAGCTTTCATCCCTAAAACCCCACCATATTTAAAATAAAAATTGGCCTCAGATGGTTTTAATAACTTTAATCTTTTATAATATTCAATCGCCTTATCCCATGATTTAGTATGACCTGCTATATCCCCTAAATATTCTATCGTTTTTAAATGGGAAGGGTTTTTAGCCAAATAACTTTCGAAGCAAACCTGTGCAGGTTTGAATTTTGCTTCGTCTAGAAACAGTTGTCCTTTTTCAAAATCAGATTGAGACCAAGCTATTAATGGAAATAGTAAAAAGAAGAAAAATAATTGTTTCATACTTCAAAAATAAAGAAATTTTAAATGAATAGGAACATAAATTTAATGTTAAAAAAAGAAATAAATATTAACGTAAAAGAAACAATAGCATAACATTATACTGTTAGTTTTGTAAAAACTTTTTATGAAAAGAAAAAGAAAAATTCCTTTAGTTGTCATTAGTGATGTACATCTTGGAACTTATGGTTGTCACGCCACAGAATTACTACAATATTTAAAATCCATTCAGCCTCAAACTTTAGTTTTAAACGGAGATATTATTGATATGTGGAGTTTTAGCAAACGCTATTTCCCGAAAGCTCATATGGAAGTACTTCGTTATATTATAAAAATGTCCAATCAAGGCAGTCGTATTATTTACATTACTGGAAATCATGATGAGGCGCTACGAAAATACTCGGATTTTATTTTAGGAAATTTAGAATTAGTAGATAAATTAATTTTGGACTTAGACGGAAAAAAAACTTGGATTTTCCATGGCGATGTTTTTGATTCTTCTACTAACGGGTATGCGAAAATAATAGCCAAATTGGGCGGAAAAGGATACGATTTGTTGATTTTGATAAACAGCTTTATCAATTGGATACTTGTTGCAATGGGAAAAGAAAAACGAAGTTTCTCTAAAATGATTAAAGACAGCGTAAAGAAAGCGGTTTCATTCATATCTAATTTTGAAACAACTGCTGCCGAAATCGCCATCCAAAAAAAATACAGTTATGTGGTTTGTGGTCATATTCACAAACCTCAAATAAAAGAAGTTGTAAACGAGCATGGAAAAGTCTTGTATTTAAACAGTGGAGATTGGATTGAAAACCTGACCGCCTTAGAATACAAAAATGAAAAATGGAAGATTTACCAATACAAAAAATCAGATTATTTAAAACAAGAACCTAAAGAAGAAATAATAGTCAATGACATTGTTTCTAAAATTTTATCCTAAAGAATGAAAATATTTTACGCCATACAAGCCACAGGAAACGGACACATTAGTAGAGCGATTCAGCTGTATCCTTATTTACAAAAGTACGGAACCGTGGATTTCTTTTTGAGTGGTAATAATGCAAGTCTAAACACAGGACTTCCAATAAAATTTAAAAGCAAAGGCTGTAGTTTGCATTATAGTAAATGCGGAGGTTTGGACTATTGGGATATTGCCAAAAACATTAAACCAATACAATTATACAAAGAAGCAAAAGCCTTGCCTCTAAAAAACTATGATGTTGTTATAAATGACTTTGAATCCATTACGTCACTGGCTTGTAAACTACAAAATGTTCCTTCTATTCAATTTGGACATCAAGCTAGTTTTATTTCGGATGCAACACCACGACCAGAGAAAAAAAGTATAATGGGAGAACTAATTCTTAAACATTATGCACCATCTCCAAAAAATATAGGATTGCATTTTGAAAAATACGACTCCTTTATTTACCCTCCAATTATCAAGGATGAAATCACTAAAGCTGAACCTACAAACTTAAAACACATCACCATTTACCTGCCCTCATTTCAAAAAGATTGTCTGGAAAAGGCTTTCAAAAAAGTAAAAGACGTAGCATTTCATTGGTTTTTAAGTGATGTAGAATTTAGATATACCGATGGCAATATTACTTATTATCCTATAAATCAAAAATTATTCAATCAAAGTTTAATTAGTTGTGAAGGCATAATTACTGGTGGCGGATTTGAAACTCCTGCAGAAGCATTGTATCTTGGAAAAAAAATCCTGAGTATCCCAATTCAGAATCATTACGAACAAGAATGTAATGCTGAAGCCTTAAAGCAAATGGGGATTCCGGTGATTTATGAAGTGGGTAATGATTTTGATATAATTATAGAAAACTGGTTGAATAGCGATATTAAATATCCTAGCATGCAGGCTAATAACATCCCTGAAACATTGCAAACATTATTTGATACTTATAATGACAAATAAAATTAAGGGTTTAGCATTTTCCAAAGTTCATCTTTCAGTTCCGACAAACCTTGTTGTGCAACTGACGATATAAATAGATAAGGAATATTCTTGAACTCTTTATCTAATTCTATTTTCAACTCTGACTTTAGTTCATCATCGAGCATATCACATTTCGAAATCACTAACAAACGCTCTTTATCTAACATTTCAGGATTGTATTTTGTCAATTCATTGACCAAAATATCGTATTCTCCTTTTATGTTAGGAGTGTCTACTGGAACTAAAAATAACAAGGTTGAATTTCGTTCTATGTGTCGTAAAAAATAATGACCTAATCCTTTTCCTTCGGCTGCACCCTCAATAATTCCTGGAATATCTGCAATTACAAAGGATTGAAAATCACGATAAGCTACAATTCCGAGATTGGGTTTTAAGGTGGTAAAAGGATAATCTGCTATTTTTGGTTTAGCCGATGTCAATACCGATAATAAAGTTGATTTTCCAGCATTTGGAAAACCCACCAAACCAACATCGGCTAAAACTTTAAGTTCTAAAACGACATCCATTTCAATACCGGGTAAACCGGGTTGAGAATAGCGAGGGGTTTGATTGGTAGAACTTCTAAAATGCCAGTTTCCTAATCCTCCTTTTCCGCCACGACACAATATTTGCTTTTCTCCATCTTCGGTGATTTCAAATAAAGTTTCTCCTGTTTCTTTGTCTTTTACGACAGTTCCAAGCGGAACTTCTATAAATTTATCATCACCATCTGCTCCAGTACTTCGGTCTCCACTTCCATCACCACCGTAACCCGCTTTTATATGTCGCGCAAATTTTAAATGAAACAAAGTCCAAAGTCCTTTGTTTCCCACTAAGAATACATGACCACCACGACCACCATCGCCACCATCTGGCCCTCCTTTTTCAATAAATTTTTCTCTATGCAGGTGCGTAGATCCTTTTCCTCCTTTTCCAGAAGAAACAAATATTTTTACGTAATCTACAAAATTGCCTTCTGTCATTTTTTTTGTTTAAAAGTTTGAAGTTTAACGTTTAAAGTTTAGTGAACCACAACTACCCTTAAACCTTAAACTTTAAACAAAATTCTAAGCTTTTAAGGCTTTTACCATCACTTTATCAATTTTTACTCCGTCCATATCTATGACTTCGAGTTCAAATTTTTGCCAAATTAATTTTTCTCCTTGTCTAGGAATACGAGAAAGTTCAGTCATTATTAATCCACTTACAGTAGTTACTTCATAATCATTTATCAATTCGTCTAATTCGAAATAAATCAAGAAATCATGTAAGGAATAATGCCCATCTACAAGCCAAGAACCATCTTCTCTCTCGACCAACTGAAAGTCATCTTTATAAAAATCGGAAGCATCGCCTACTAAGGCTTCTAAAATATCATTCAGGGTAATTATCCCTTGAAATACACCGTATTCATCGGAAACAAAAGCATAATGAATTCCAGTATTTTTGAACTCTTCCAAAGCCTTATAAGCCGTTGTTTGTTCCATCATAAAAGGGGCTTCGGTCATTATATTTGCTAAGTTGAAATCGGCCTCATCAATATTGGCAAAAATACTTTTCAGATTGACAACTCCTACAATATCATCGTAATTCTCACCATAAACTGGGTAAATAGAGTGTAATTCTTTGAGCATCGATTCCTTAACCTGATTTTTATTCGAAAGCAAAGACAAAAAAACAACCGATTTTCTGTGGGTCATTAACGAATTTATTTTTCTGTCACCTATATGAAAAACTCGTTCTACTATGTCTTGTTCTATTTCTTGAACTTCACCACCTTCAGTTCCTTCTTTAATAATGGCTTTTATTTCTTCTTCGGTTACTTTTCCGTCGGCAGTAGGTTTTATTTGTAAAACATCCAGTAAAAATTCAGTTGAAGTAGTAAGCAACCAAATAAATGGAGCGGTGATTATTGAAACAATTTTCATGGGTAGCGCCACTGCTTTGGCAATAGATTCCGGATGGTTTAATCCAATTCTTTTAGGCAGTAATTCGCCTAAAACCAAAGAAAAAAATGTCAAAACCACAACAACAATTCCTACCGCAAGAGAATGTGCAAAAGGTTTTAGTATTTCGAATCCCATAACAAAGGCTTCTACATCCTGAGTGATTTTGTCTCCTGAATAAATACCCGTAAGGATACCAATAAGAGTAATTCCTATTTGAACCGTTGATAAAAATTTATTAGGAGAATTGGCTAACTCCAGAGCGATTTGAGCATTTTTATTGCCTTTTTTAGCGGCAGTTTCTAATCTATTTTTACGTGCCGAAATCAATGCAATTTCGGACATAGAAAAAATTCCATTAAGAATGATTAAAAATAAAATGATTAAAATTTCCATAATTGGTTAGAAACCTAGGTTAGCTATAGATTTTCGAATACAGCGCTTAAACGTTCCGTTACTGAGGCTACTGTTCCAATACCATCTACAGCATAAAACTTATTTTGTTGCGTATAATAGACCATCAAAGGTGCTGTTTTTTCATTGTATTCTTGGTAGCGATTCCTAATTTTATCTTCATCTTGATCATCCACTCTACCACTAGTTTTGCCTCTTTCGAGCAAACGTTGAATTAAAATTTCATCATCAGCTTCTAAGGCTACTGTGGCAGTAATAACTTGATTTTTCGAAGCTAAAAAAGCATCTAAAGATTCCGCTTGTGCAATAGTTCTAGGAAATCCATCAAACAAAAAACCAGCGGATTCAGGATTATTATCTACTTCACTTTGTAACATTTTTATAGTAACTTCATCAGGAACTAAATCCCCTTTATCAATATATGTTTTGGCTAATTGCCCCAAGTCAGTTTCGTTTTTGATATTGTATCTAAATATATCCCCTGTAGAAAGATGGGTCAAATTATATTTGCCTTTTAAAAACTCTGCTTGAGTTCCTTTTCCAGCACCAGGCTTTCCGAATAAAACTATATTAATCATTTTGTTAATTGTATGTTATTTAAATCTATTTATAAATTTAATTCTTCGGTTGAAGAATTAGGTAGATATTAAAAGTGAATAAAATCATATCCTTATTAAATCAAACCATTTTGGCAAAGATAAGTAATTCAAGATACAGTTGATAGTTTAAAAACTAAGAAAACACAATTAATCTGAAACTGTTAAAAACAAAAGAGGCTGTCTATAAAGACAGCCTCTTTCAAAAAAATTTAAAACCTAGTATTAAAATTTAAATTTCAATAAGAATTCGTTTGTATTTCTAGCACCTACAATATCTCCAGAAACCTCATAAGCATACCCTACAACCAATCTTTTACTAAGGGTAATATTAATAATTCCTGCATAAGCATCTGGGTTTGTTGTTCTATACATACCACCCACTTCAAGATAGTTTTGAATTTGCAACATCGTGTTAAAATCAAAAGCTGTTGGAGCTCCGTTAACATAACGCAACAAGAAAGATGGTTTTAAAACTAAAGTAGCATCAGAATTTAAATTAATATCATAACCTGTACTCCAATACACATGAGGTCTATTTACTGGTATGTTAGTAAAATTCTCAATGTTTCTAGCATTTTCTGTATTTAACAATCTAGGAATAGAAAGCGACATAAAGAATTTTTTGCTTTTCAACAAAGCACCAACACCAACATTAGGATTAAAAGTAGTAGATGAAACTAAAGCATTATCTCCTATAGCACCTACTGCTCCATTAAAGTTAGTATTAAAGAAACTACCACCTGCTTTTAGACCTAAATATAAATCTAAGGCTGCATCCATCTTTACTTTGTAAGAGAAATCAATACCAACAACAGTTGTTTTCAAATAATCTCCACCAGTATTATTATGAACCAATGAGATACCATAACCCAAATTCTTACCTGAAGTAGTTCCAAACGAAGCCGCTTGAGTAGCTGGTGCATCTTTAATTCCAGACCACTGTTGACGAACAGAAGCAGCAACTACTGTTTCACCATCCACACCAACATAAGCTGGATTCAACATGTTCATGTGATTTCGGTACATGGTAAAAAGTGGATCCTGTTGAGAGAAAAGGGCACTACTAAAAAGTAGTAGTGCACCTGCCAATATGTTTTTAATTATTTTCATTTTTTTTCTTTTTAGAGTTTATGTTAGATTACTGACGAGTTATGTATAACCATCCTTGCTCTTCTACTGTACCATTACCATCTAGGTCAATTTGGTAGTAATAAGAACCACCATCAGGAAGTGTAACATCATTTCCGTTTAATTTACCATCCCAATTGTTTTGGTAATTTTTAGCAGAGAATACTAGTGAACCCCATTGGTTGTATACTTTAACGATAGAATTTGGATGATTCGTAATGTTATCAATAACCCAAGCATCATTCGTTCCGTCTCCGTTTGGAGTAATTACTTCATTAGCCACTGCTGGAACTCTTGGGAATGTAACTTCAAAAGGTTTTACAGTTGCATTACCATAAATATCTTTAACAGTTAAATAAATCGTAACTGGACTAGCCAATACATCAACTATAGTAAAAGTATCTCTATCTAAACTATAAGAATGTACATCTACACCACATGCGTCTGTTGCACTCTCTAATATATCGTTCAATAAAATTTCATCTGTAATAGTTACTGTTTCTCCTATAAGAACTAGTTCAATATTATTAACAATTACTGTTGGACCAGTAATATCTTTAACATTAACTGTTGTCGTAAGAGGTAAACCAACGTTTCCGTTTGCATCAGTTACTTTCCAAGTAATTATTGTAGTTCCTATTGGATACAATGCGTTTAATGCCTTAGCATCCGATCTTGTACCAGTAGCTACAAGAGTCATTGAACAATTGTCTGAAACAGATGCAGAAGGAACTTGTACTTGAGTCGGAATCCATCCACATTCATCTAAAGAAGTTGTTTGGTCTAAATTTGCTATTGCAGTAATTACTGGAACAAGTTTATCTTGAACAATCACTTTTACCTGAACTGGATCTGAATCATTACCACTAGTATCAGTTGCTGTAAGGTTTACTATGTTTATAAGACCTACATTAGAGCAATCGAAATTTGATTTATCTAATGAGTAAGAAAAAATAGCACAATTATCAGTTGAACCATTGTTCAAATCAGCTGGAAGCACACTAGCTAAACCGTCTTTATCAAGTTGAAGTGTTATTGTGCTTAATGCACGTGCTATAGGCTTAACAAGCTCACTAATTGTTACAATTGCAGTACCAGAGTTCACGTTACCATGAATATCAATTACTGTTAAAGTAACTGTATTAGGACCAACATTTGAACAATTGAAACTAATTTTATCTAAACTATAAGAAGCAATTGCACAATTATCTGTTGAACCATCATTAACTTGTGCAGGAACGATTGTTGCAAAACCTCCTACATTAAGTTGTACTGGAATATTTCTGGTTCTTACTGTTGGTAAAACCATATCCTTAACTTTCACAGTGGTTGTTGTTGGAACAGCAACGTTACCATAAATATCAGAAACTCTCCAAGTAATTGTTGTTGTACCAATTGGATAAAGAGCAGTCAAAGCTAAATTATCACTTCTAGTACCAACTGGATTACCTACAGTACAATTATCCGTTGCAGTTGGCGCAGTAACATTTACCGTTGCAGCACAAGCTGTAGCGTCAGTGTTTGCATCAATACTTACGATTGTTCCATTGATAACAGGAATTTGAATGTCTTTAACAACCACTTTTTGAGTTACCTCTATTGCAGTGTTTGTATTCACATCAGTAACGTTCCATTTGATGATTGTTGTTCCAACAGCATAAGGCGCAGTAACTAACAATCCATCAGGTGTAAGTGAACCATTAAAGAAACGAACCCCATTAGGTGTTCCTACTGAACAATTATCAGTAGCAGTTGCAGAAACAGCAACTAAAGCGCCACATCTATCAAGATCAGCTGTTACAAATTTATCTCCGTTTGCAGTAATAACTGGAATTTGAGTATCTGTAACAGTAACTGTTTGAATAACTGCAACAGCAGCATTACCATTAACATCAGTTACAGTCCAAGTAATTCTAGTAGTTCCTACTGGATAAGGATCAGTAACTCGTAAACCATCAGAAGTTTCTGAACCATTGAAGAAACGAACTCCTGTTGGAGTGCCTACACCACAATTATCAGTAGCAGTAGCAGAAACAGCAACAGCAGCACTACATTGACCTTGGATAGCATTTGCAGTTCTAGTACCATTTGTTGTAATTACTGGTACTTGAGCATCAGTAACATCCACCGTTTGAATAACTGGAAGTGCAGCATTACCATTAGCATCTTTTACATTCCATGTAATAGTAGTTCTACCTAAAGGATAAGTAGCACTCAATGCTCTAGCATCTGAACGTGTTCCTACTGGAGTACCTACAGTACAATTATCAGTAGCAGTTGCAGAAGGAGTAACTGCTAAATCAGCACCACATTTTCCAGTAGTATTATTAGCTGTTATTGCAGAAACCGTAGCAATAACTGGTAAAACATCATCAACAACTGTTACAATTGCATTCGCAGTTGAAACATTATCGCTATTATCTGTAACCGTTAAAAGAACTGTGTTTGCACCTACATTAGAACAATTAAAAGTTAATTCGTCTAAATTTAATGCTCCAATTTTTACAGATTTAATTCCACAATTATCAGACGAACCATTATTAACTTGAGCAACTGTAATTGTTGCAGCACCTGCACCAACTAAAGAACTTAGTTTAATAGTAATATCTGTTGCTTTTGCGATTGGTTTTTCAGTATCTCTTACAATTACATCTTGTGTAATAATTTCAGTATTATTAGAAGCATCTTTAACAGTCCAAGTTACGGTAGTAGTACCTACTGGATAAGCAAAATCTGCCGCTCTATTACTTGTAACTGAAACTACTGAACAATTATCAGCAGTAACTGGTAATCCTAAAGTACCTGTCCAAATACAACCTGCGTTGGTATCAACAATTATAGGAGTTACTGTAATTGTTGGTTTTGTAGTATCTACAACCGTTACAGTTGCAGTACCAGTAATAACATTATTATTGTTATCAGTTACTGTAACCGTTACAGTGTTTGCACCTAAGTTAGCGCATGTAAACTGAAACGGAGATACAACTCTAGATTTAATTCCACAAATATCAGTGGCACTAGTTATTACATCTGCAGCAAGAATACTTACAGTACCCGTACTAGAAAGTGTAGCTGTGTAAGCCTTAGTAACCAATGCAGGAGCAGTAGCGTCAACTACAGTTATAGTAGCATTAGCCGTTGAAACATTACCATTATTATCAGTTACTGTTAATACAACTGTATTTTCACCAACATTATCACAATCAAAAGTTAAATCATCTGCTTGAGGATTTCCAATTTTTACGAAATCAACTCCACAGTTGTCAGATGAACCATTATCAACCTGCGCAGCAGTAATTGTAGCTTCACCAGCAGCATCAAGTGTTACTGAAAAACTGTTAGTTTTAGCAATTGGAAACTCTGAATCATTAACCGTTACAGTTTGTGTAGCAGTTGCAGTGTTACCAGCAGCATCTGTTGCAGTCCAAACTACATCAGTATCTCCAACTGGATAAGCAAAATCAGCCGCTTTATCACTTGTTAAAGAAACTACTGAACAATTATCAGCAGTAAGCGGTAATCCTAAAGTACCCGTCCAGATACAAGCTGAATTTGTATCAACTTCAATATCTTGTACTGTAATTGTAGGAGCTTCATTATCTGATACATCAACTGTTTGTATTACTGCAAGTGCAGCATTACCACTAGCATCAGAAAAATTCCAAGAAATGATTGTTGTACCCAAAGGATAAACAGCAGTCATTAGTTTACCATCGGAACGTGTTCCAACCGCTGTACCATCTGTACAATTATCAGTAGCCAAAGGAGCAACAACAGTAATGTTTGCACCACAAATTCCAACAGAATTATTTGCTGCTATTGCAGTAACAGAAGCAATTTCAGGTATAAGATTATCAACCACTATTACAACTGTATCGACTGTAGATTTATTACCAGCTGCATCTTCTACAGTTAATTTTACTACATTAGCTCCAACATTAGCACAAGTAAACGCGCTTGCTGAAACCAATGACAACGAGGCTACAATACCACAATTATCAGTTGAACCATTATCAATATCTAAAGCAGTAATTGTTGCATCACCATTAGTATCTAACTCAACAACCACTCCTACTTTAGCAATAGCCACTGGTTTTTCAGCATCTGTTACCGTAACATTTTGTGTCATTGTAGTCGTATTTGCAGGATGAACACCAGCAAGAACTCCATCAATATCACCAACAAGTGTTGTTTCCGCAGTATCTGTTACTGTCCAAGTAACTACGACAGTACTACCCGGAACGAATGGTCCAGAAGCGGTGTATGTTACAGATTTAACAGAACAGTTATCAGCAGTTGCTGGTATTGGCAAAACACCAACCCATTCGCAACCAGAATTTGTATTAAATGCAAGATCTGGTAAAACAGCATCCACAAATGTTGGAGGTGTATTATCTAATGCTCTTACAGTAGCACCTTGATAATGTTGATTACCATACAAATCTTGTCCATGAAGATTTACTGTATTATCCCCTTTTTCGTTACAATCTAAAACATTATCTACTACATATTTAGTAAAACAGTCATTACCATTTGTATCAACAGAAATTCCTGAAGTACTATTATCAGTAGAACCGTTGTCAATATCTCCTGGAAGAATTACAATTTGTCCATTAGCATCAAAATATTTAACAATATTTTTTGTTCTCATTACTGGTAATTCTAGATCTTGAACAGTCACGTTTTGTGTTGCCGTAACTTTATTTCCATAATTATCTTCAGCTGTCCATGTAACTACACTTGGAAGATGATCTGGTCCAGCGCTTACATTTATAAATTCTGGAGAAACAGTAACCACACCACTAAAAGGAAGACAGTTGTCACTTACAGCAGGAACTGGAAGTTGCGAAGTCTCATAAGTACATTTAAATGGATCATTATTTCTAACAAGATCAGGAAATGATGAAGCAAAAGTTGGCGCCTCAACATCATTTACAATAATAGTTTGGGTTGTTGTAAAAACATTTAAGGCAGCATCCGTAGCAGTCCATGTAATAATTGTTGTTCCTACTGGATAGATAGCACTTAAAATAGCTAAATCATCCCTTACCCCAGTTGCTGTAATAGGACTTGTACAATTATCTGATGCAGTTGCCGAAACAACAACGAAAGCACCACATTGACCAGGGTCATTATCCACATTAAAATCACCGTTAGTAGTAATCGTTGGATCAGTTACATCTTTTAATGTAATAGTAAAAGCAGTAGAAACACTATTTCCATTACCATCATTAACTGTTAGCGTAATAACTTGTGTAGTATTATGATTTGACAAAGTTCCTGAGGCTGGCGATTGTGTTATGGTTGCAGTTCCACAGTTATCAGAAGCTATTGCTAATGAGGTATAATCTGGAATTGAAAAATTACAATCAGTAGCATTAATATCCACATTGAAATTTGCCACAGAACTAATTGTTGGATTTGTTACATCTTTTAAGGTAATTGTAAAAGTTGATGTAGCTTTATTTCCATTACCATCATCAGCTGTTAATGTAATTAGCTGAGTAGTATTATGACCTGAAATTACAGTTCCTATAGCAGGTGATTGTGTTTTGGTTGCAGTTCCACAATTATCAGAAGCTGTTGCTAATGAAGTGTAATCTGGAATAGTAAAAGTACAATCTGTAGTACTCAGATTTTCATTAAAGTTTGATACAGAAGAAATAGTTGGATTAGTTACATCTTTTAAGGTAATCGTAAAAGATGATGTAGCAGTGTTTCCATTCCCATCATCAGCCGTAAATGTAATTAGCTGAGTAGTATTATGACCCGATATAACAGTACCTATAGCGGGAGATTGAGTCTTGGTTACAGTTCCACAGTTGTCAGAAGTTGTTGCTAATGAGGTGTAATCTGGAATAGTAAAACTACAATCTACAGAACTGACATCTTCATTTTTATCAGCAGGTGTACTAATAGTTGGATTAGTTATATCTTTTAAAGTAACATCAAAACTTGTCGAAACATCATTTCCATAATCATCAGTAGCGGTTAACGTGATAGTTACTAAATCATTGTGCGCTACAGACAACTCTGTACCCGCTACAGGAGATTGCGTTATAGTAACACCTCCACAATAATCTGTAGCTGTAATCAAACCTGTATAATCTGGAACAGTAAATTTACAACCAGCAGTTGCACTAATATTTTCTACTATATTAGGCAAAGGTAAAGTTGTACTTATAATAGGATCCGTAACATCTACAAATGTTACTGTAAAAGTAACCTCTGAAAATAAATTTGGAAGCGGAACACCTACATCTGAAACTCTTACAGTAATTGTAACTACACTTTGCAAAACAGGCGAACCTGGTCTTGGAGTTATTGTAATAGCCCTCTCAATACCATCATCAATAGGTGCAAAGGAGATATCGACTTCTTGAATACCTGGTCCAGTCGATGCAGTAGCAGTAACAACCAATAATGTAGCTAAAGTATTCGTGTCATTAACCTCAAACTCTATGTTTGCTGCTTGATAACCCGGACACTCTACCCTGCTAAGAGGCGGAACTTGGAAAACCGGTGCTGTATTCTGACCGTTCATCGTATTACATAATACGGATAGAACACCCATAAAAAATAATAATTTTAATTTCATAACTTTAAGTTTTTAAATTTTGAACAAATGAACAATAAAAAATTATAATAAACAAGCTAAAAAGCATTAAAAATCGATGAAATACACTTTTTTTTATTAAAATTACCGGATTTGAAAAATAAAATAAAAAAAATGTAGATTTAACACATTCAATATCAATAGTTTAAATGTAAATAATTAGTTTATAAGATTTTTCTTTAATATTTTAAAAAATCAATAAATATTATTATAAGAAATTATTTATATTTTAACAGACTATTAACAAGATTAGCACAAATCAATTAGTAATTATCAATAAAACGAAAAAAAATCAAAATATAATGAATATATCGCAATAAACCGGTTAACAAAAAATGAAAAGTACTTAGCTAAAGCTTAACAAAAAATAGATTAATTACTTAGACCAGCAAATACCCAAAAAAAAATAGATAACAAACCTAAATTATTAGTATATATATTAAGGTAGGAATTTCGAAAAAAAATAATTTCTAAAAATAAAAGGCCAACACTATTATAGTATCCAAAAAAAATAACAAAACACAAAACTAAAAATTGACTTTTGTTTAATATCAATTATCTTTGCCAGACTTTGGCTATTTTGCCAATCCGAAGAAGCAAACCAAATTAAAATGAACTATTTTTCTTCAAATTTCAAATTGGGCATTCTTGGCGGTGGTCAATTGGGCAAAATGCTATTATTTGATACTCGAAAATTCGACATTCAAACCTATGTTTTGGATTCAAGTAATGAAGCGCCATGCAAAATTGCCTGTAATCATTTTTTTCAGGGAGATTTAATGAATTTTGATGCCGTTTATAATTTCGGAAAACAAGTTGATGTTTTGACTTTCGAAATCGAATTAGTCAATCTAGAAGCCTTAGAAAAATTAGAAAAAGAAGGAATCAAAGTCTATCCATCGCCAAAAACCTTACGGTTAATTCAAAACAAAGGAATTCAGAAGGCCTTTTATGTAAAAAACGATATTCCAACAGCTCCTTTTGAAAAATTTTCTGATCTAGAAAATCTTAAATCTGCAATCGTTAATCAACAATCTGAAATCCAATTGCCTTTTGTGTGGAAATGTACCGAGTTTGGTTATGACGGAAATGGGGTGAAAATAGTTAGAACCCTTGATGATTTATATAATTTGCCCAACGTAGAATGTATTGCGGAAGAAATGGTAGCTTTCAAAAATGAATTAGCAGTAATTGTGGTTCGCAATGTATCAGGCGAAGTAAAAACCTATCCTGTAGTTGAAATGGAGTTTCATCCCGAAGCCAATCAAGTAGAATATGTAATTTGCCCTGCAAGAATTGATATCAAAATAGCTCATAAAGCAACACAAATAGCCTTAGAAGTTTCAAAAGCCTTTGATCATGTAGGATTATTGGCTGTAGAAATGTTTCAAACACATGATGATGAAATTTTAGTTAACGAAGTAGCCCCAAGACCTCACAATTCTGGTCATCACACCATCGAGGCAAGTTATACCTCGCAATTTGAAAATCATCTTCGCGCTATTTTAGATTTGCCTTTGGGAAATTGCGAAAGTAAAGTGGCCGGAATTATGGTTAATTTAGTAGGTACCGAAGGACATTATGGGAATGTGGTATACGAAAATATCTCCAACATAATGGCTATTGATGGCGTCACCCCGCATATTTACGGGAAAAGAGAAACACGCCCTTTCCGCAAAATGGGACATGTCACTATTGTCAACCAAGACATGGTAACAGCCCGAAAAATAGCCGAAGAAGTTAAGAATAGTATTAGAGTAATTTCTAAATAATTGAAAAATTTAAAGATTATAACACTAATTTTTAAATCTTTCAATCATTTAATCTTTAAATAAAAACAAAATGAGCAAAGTAGCCATCATCATGGGAAGTATATCGGATATGCCCGTCATGCAAGAAGCCATCGACATCCTAAAAGGATTTGATATAGAAACCGAAGTCGATATTGTTTCGGCACACCGAACACCCGAAAAATTGTTTGATTTCAGTAAAAACGCACACAATCGTGGCATTGCAGTTATTATTGCTGGTGCTGGTGGCGCAGCCCATTTACCGGGAATGGTTGCCTCGATGTCTCCCCTACCTGTAATTGGTGTTCCTGTAAAATCAAGCAATTCTATTGATGGTTGGGATAGCGTTTTGTCTATTTTGCAAATGCCAGGGGGTGTTCCTGTTGCTACAGTTGCGCTTAATGGCGCAAAAAATGCTGGAATTCTTGCCGCACAAATTATTGGAACTTCTGACAAATGCGTTTTAGACAAAATAATTTTGTACAAAGAAGGATTAAAAGATACTGTAAACAAATCATCCGAAAATTTAAAAAAATAAAATCAAAGAAAACCATTAAGAGATTAAGGTTCATTAAGTTTTGATTATCTTAATGAACCTTAATCTCTTAATGGTTCAAAATATAAAATAGTGCTATTATTATGAAAGTTTTAATTGAAAAATTTCAAACCAAACACAATACTGCTCCCTTTTCGCAAATCAAACTAGACGATTATAAACCTGCTTTTATAGAAAACATTGCTAATGCAAGAGCGGAAATTGATTCTATAACCTACAATTCTGAACGACCAACTTTCGAAAACACCATTGAAGCCTTAGATTTTTCGGGTGATGCCTTGGATCGATTGTCTTCGATATTCTTTAATCTGAATTCGGCAGAAACGAGTGACGAAATGCAAAAAATTGCCCAAGAAGTATCGCCATTACTGACTGAATTTAGTAATGATATTACTTTAAACGAAGATTTGTTCCAAAGAATTAAAACAATTTACGAGCAAAAAGAGGGTTTAAAGCTGAACACTGAACAAACTACTTTATTAGAAAAAAAATTCAAAGGCTTTGCCAGAAATGGGGCTTTACTCTCTGAAGAAAACAAACTTAAATTACGCGAAATAGATACCGAATTAGCCAAATTAAAACTGACTTATGGCGAAAATGTATTAGCCGAAACCAATAATTTTCAACTACATATTACTAACGAAAATGACTTAAAAGGCTTACCCGAAGGAACCATTGAAGCCGCTAGATCGTTAGCCAAATCGGTAGCATTAGATGGCTGGTTATTTACCCTAGATTATCCAAGTTATATTCCGTTTGTGACCTATGCTGACAACAGAGAATTACGAAAAAAAATGGCCATTGCCGCTGGTAAAAAAGGGTTTCAAAATAATGAATTCGACAATCAAAAAATCACCCTTAAAATTGCTAAATTACGTCACAAGAGAGCTAATTTACTAGGTTATTCAACCCATTCAGACTTTGTTCTGGAAGAACGCATGGCACAAAATCCTGAAACAGTAAAAACGTTTTTGAATGATTTATTAGCTAAAGCAAAACCTGCCGCTGAGAAAGAATTTGCAGAACTTACAGCTTTTGCAAAAGACTTGGACGGAGTTGAACAATTAGAGAAATGGGATGGCGCTTATTATTCAGAAAAATTGAAGCAAAAACTCTTCAATTTAGATGACGAATTGCTGAAACCTTATTTTCAACTAGAAAACGTGTTGAATGGCGCTTTTACTATTGCTGAAAAACTTTTTGGATTAAAATTTACCGAAGTTTTTGATATCGATAAATACCACCCCGATGTTACAACCTATGAAGTCATAGACGAATTTGGTGTATTTGTAGCTGTTTTTTACGCTGATTTCTTTCCGAGAAAAGGAAAACGAAACGGCGCCTGGATGACCAGTTTCAAATCGCAATCTATCAAAGATGGCATAAACGAAAGACCTCATATTTCTAATGTTTGTAATTTTACCCCTCCAACCGAAAGCAAACCTTCCCTCCTCACCTTCAATGAAGTAACTACTTTGTTTCATGAATTTGGACACGGATTACACGGGATGTTAGCCAATACGACTTATCCGAGTTTGTCTGGAACATCTGTCTATTGGGATTTTGTAGAATTACCAAGTCAAATAATGGAAAATTGGTGTTATGAACCCGAAGCTTTGGCAATTTTTGCCAAACATTACCAAACAGGTGAAATTATCCCGCAAGACTATGTCGAAAAAATCAAAGAAAGTGCTAGTTTTCAGGAAGGCATGGCTACCTTACGTCAAATTAGTTTTGGGCTTTTAGATATGGCTTTTCACAGTCAAAATCCAAGTGAAATTACCGATATAAAAGCTTTCGAAAAATCCGCTTTTGCAGGCACCACTTTATACCCTGATGTTGCCGAAAATTGCATGTCGGTTTCATTCTCTCATATTTTTCAAGGCGGCTATTCTTCAGGCTATTACAGCTACAAATGGGCCGAAGTTCTCGATGCTGATGCTTTTGCTTATTTTAAAGAAAAAGGCATTTTTAATACAGAAATTGCCACTGAATTTAAGAACAATATTCTTTCTAAAGGCGGTACCGAATTGCCAATGGAATTATACAAAAAATTTAGGGGTCAAGAGCCAAAAGTGGATGCGCTTTTAAAAAGGGCGGGACTTTTATAAAATTTTAAAACAATAAACCATTAAGAAATTGAAGAGAATTAAGATTTTGAGCTTAATTCTCTTAAGGATTTATTCACTGATATAATACATTTTTTAGTGAACGTATTCACTGATTTTGTATGTTTTTCAGTGAATACATTCACTGAAAATGACATTTTTGAAAATAAATAACAATCAACCACCATAAAATCGGAATGCTTTCCACCCAAAAAGAAGTATAATATTTGGACCGTTTTTCATTGGCGAAAGCCAAAAAAAGAACAATGGCAATGGCAATACCAATTTCAAAAATTAATGGTAGTAATTGAAAGTTATTATTGAAATTGCTATTTAAAAACGCTAATGCGCAAAAAATTGTCAATAAAATATACCCCATTATTTTAGTTCGCTTCACTCCTATTTGCTGTGGAACGGTTTTTAAATGTGGATCGTCATTGGATAAATCAATAATTTCAAAAATCAAAACAAGTACAAAAACCAGGATAAACCTTTGAATTGCTATGCAATAAAAATGAATATCAAATGGAATATTGGAGTCCAAAATTGGCAAAATAACTGTCACTCCTACCCAACATAAAGCCACAATATAAATTTTGACACCAGCCCAATTTCGAGCATTCTTATAGTTTGGAAAAAACGGAAAGGTATACAATAAGGTCAGCAATAAAACTAAAATCGAAACAATTTGAGTCATTTGTTCTAATTGAAAAAAACAATAACCAACAGCAATAAATGAGGCAACACTCAAAATGAAAATTGCTTTGAGTTCCTTTCGCATTTGCGCTTTTTTAAGTCTAGCCAAGGCGTGATATTTCACAAAATTATAGCCTACAATGGTTCCAAAAAAAGCAAATAGTGAAACATTCATATTTTCTGAAATTTGAAAACTTAAAAAAGTAATTTGAACCAAGGAAAAACAAGACAAAGCCACATGAATACTCGCGTCGATATAAAAGTCGAATATTTTTTTTAAGATTTTCATTTCGCAAAAATAACGAACACTGTTAACAACTAATGATTTTAGTTGAAAGATTCCTAAAAATGCAGGGTTTATTCAACTATTTTTTATGATTATAATCCATAAATTTGCACTTTAAAAAAATCACTCCTTTTTTTACGTTACATGAAAACAGATGCTTTTGCTTTAAGACATATCGGGCCTAGAGAAAATGAAGTTCAACAGATGTTGAAAATAGTAGGTGTTGAATCCATGGATCAGTTACTCTATGAGACTATTCCTGACACAATTAGATTGCAAGAACCTTTGATTTTAGACCCTCCCATGACAGAATATGAGTATCTTAACCATATTTCGCAATTAGGAGCAAAGAACAAAATGTTTCAATCCTACATAGGTTTGGGATACAACCAAGCTATTGTTCCTGCAGTGATTCAAAGAAATATTCTCGAAAATCCAGGATGGTACACCGCTTACACGCCCTATCAAGCTGAAATTGCCCAAGGTCGTTTAGAAGCAATTTTAAATTTCCAAACTATGGTTATCGAATTAACCGGAATGGAAATTGCCAATGCTTCATTATTGGACGAGGCTACAGCCGCTGCCGAGGCAATGGCGCTTTTGTTTGATGTTCGTTCACGCGATCAGAAGAAAAACAAAATCAATAAATTCTTCGTTTCAGAAGAAATTCTACCTCAAACGGTATCTGTTTTACAAACCCGTTCTACTCCTATTGGTGTGGAATTGGTAGTTGGAAATCACGAAAATTTTGATTTTTCAACCGAATTTTTTGGAGCTATTCTTCAATATCCAGGTAAATTTGGGCAAGTATTTGACTATAGCGATTTTATTTCAAAAGCGACTATAAATGAAATAAAAGTTGCCGTAGCTGCTGATATTTTGAGTTTAACAAAACTAACACCACCCGGAGAAATGGGAGCCGCAGTAGTCGTTGGGACAACACAACGCTTTGGAATTCCGCTTGGTTATGGCGGACCTCATGCTGCTTATTTTGCCACAAAAGACGATTACAAACGTAGCATGCCAGGAAGAATTATTGGGGTAACCGTTGACACTGACGGAAATCGTGCCCTGCGCATGGCTTTACAAACTCGTGAACAACATATCAAAAGAGATAAAGCAACATCAAATATCTGTACTGCTCAAGTGTTGTTATCGGTTATGGCTGGTATGTATGCCGTTTATCATGGGCCAAAAGGCTTGCAATATATTGCAAATAAAGTCCATACTTTGACAGCCACACTTGCAAATGAATTTGAAAAATTGGGAATTAAACAGACAAATACTGCTTTTTTCGATACAATTGTTGTAAAATCTGACGCCAAAGAAGTGCGTTTAATTGCAGAAGAAAGCCGAATCAATTTCTATTATATTGACGAAAATACCCTTTCTATTTCATTGAATGAAACTACCAATATTGCTGATATAAATAAAATTATATCTGTTTTTGCAAATGCAAATAACAAACAGGCAAACCCAATTGAAAAATTGACTGAAACAAACCATTTTCCAGTTACTTTGGAAAGAAAATCCAGCTTTTTAGAACACGAAGTGTTTAATAAATACCATTCAGAAACTGCTTTGATGCGTTATATCAAGATGTTAGAACGCAAAGATTTGGCTTTAAACCATTCTATGATTGCGTTGGGTTCTTGCACCATGAAGTTGAATGCAGCAGCCGAAATGTTGCCATTGAGTAATCCTCTTTGGAATAATATTCATCCGTTTGCCCCATTAGATCAAGCCCAAGGGTATCAAGAAATGTTGTTAAAACTAGAACAACAATTAAATGTTATTACAGGTTTTTCAGGCACCACTTTGCAACCCAATTCTGGTGCTCAAGGCGAATACGCAGGACTTATGGTAATTCGGGCCTATCATCATTCACGCGGGGATCATCACCGAAACATAGCTTTGATACCCTCTTCGGCTCATGGAACCAATCCAGCATCTGCTGCTATGGCAGGAATGCAAGTGATTGTTACTAAAACTCTTGACAACGGAAATATTGATGTAGAAGATTTAACAGAAAAAGCTATTTTACACGCGGCTAATTTATCTTGTTTGATGGTTACTTATCCTTCGACACATGGTGTTTTTGAAAGTACCATCAAAGAAATTACTCAAATAATTCACGATAACGGAGGTCAGGTGTATATGGATGGTGCCAATATGAATGCTCAGGTAGGATTGACTAACCCTGCTACCATTGGTGCAGATGTTTGCCATTTAAACTTACATAAGACATTTGCGATTCCTCACGGAGGCGGAGGTCCTGGTGTGGGGCCTATTTGTGTTGCACCACAATTGGTTCCTTTCTTACCAACTAATCCAGTTATAGAAACTGGTGGTTCAGATGCTATTTCTGCTATTTCTGCAGCTCCTTGGGGTTCTGCTTTAGTTTGTTTGATTTCGTATGGTTATATCTCGATGTTAGGAGCTGAAGGCGTTACAGAAGCGACAAAAATGGCTATTTTAAATGCCAATTACATCAAGGAAAAACTAAATGGACATTACGACACGCTTTATTCAGGTGAAATGGGTCGAGCGGCTCACGAAATGATCTTAGAATGTCGCCCATTCAAAGAAAAAGGTATTGAAGTAACTGACATAGCCAAAAGACTAATGGATTATGGTTTTCATGCGCCAACCGTATCGTTTCCTGTAGCTGGAACTTTAATGATTGAACCTACCGAAAGTGAAAATCTGGAAGAATTAGACCGTTTTTGTGATGCGATGATTTCCATCCGAAAAGAAATTGAAGCAACTACTCTGGAAGATAAAAATAATGTGTTGAAAAATGCTCCCCATACTTTGGGAATGCTGACCACCGATATTTGGAATTTTCCTTACAGCCGAGAACAAGCGGCTTTCCCACTAGAATATATTGCGGAAAACAAATTTTGGCCAACAGTTCGGAGAGCCGATGATGCTTATGGCGACAGAAACTTGGTGTGTAGTTGTACACCGATTGAGGCGTATGCATAGGTTTAAGAGTTTAAAGTTTTTTCGTCTTATACACTAACGACCAATTTGTCATTCCGTAGGAATCTCAACAAACAAGAGCAAGTTTCGTGAGCAACTTTGTAGGGATTCCTTCGGAATGACAAATAGACTAGTTTATGAGGATTAAAGATTCTTTTGAGATTCCTACGACCACAATAGCATCGCTCCTACTTCCGAAGCAAACAGATGTAATAGTTTTTATCTTTTCAAATATTCTCCCGCAGTCATAACAGGAATTTTAGAACTTTTAAAATCCTTCTTATTTCTGGTAATTATGATGTCTGATTGATAATCCATTGCCACAAAATACTGCAATCCATCTTCGAAATCTCCAAAATCAGAAGCTAACGCTAATTCAATTGCTTTGTCTTCTAAAGGAAGAATAGTTACTAAAACCTTAAATTTCAACAAATATTTTTTTGAATCGACCGCTTTATGATGCTTCACAATGGAATAGTAGGCATTGGCAAAAGTCAAAGAGGATATTTGAAGTTCAATTTCTTTTTTGTCACTTAAAGTAAATAAATTTTGAGCCTCTTTGTAAAAAGGTTCTCGTTTGGCTAAAAGATCAATCACCACATTAGTGTCTACAAATACTTTCTCCATTAGGAATACTTTTTATCAATGTAGTTTCTGTACTCTTTTTTCTCGTCAAAATCATTTGGAATAATTCCTGTTAGACTTTCAACGAGTGGACTTACGACCGTTTTTTTCTTTGATTCTCTAGTTAAAGAATGGAGATAATTTTCAATCAATTTAGACAAACTAACCTTATGACTTTTTGCATAGGTTTTCGCTTCATAAATGACTTCAGTGTCTAGGTTTAAAGTGAGTTTAGTATTCATAGCACTATTTTTTACGTGTAAAAATAAACATTTTCCACGTAAGTTTATATTTAGTTGCCTATTTTTTGCGATTTCCTATCATTGTTCGCTTCGCTCACAAATAGCTAAATTGGCATACGGATTTAAAGGATTAAAACAGGTTTATATTTTAGAATACAAAGGTTTCAGGTGAAAATCGGAAACCTTTTTCTTTGTACATCAAGTTCAAATCAAATAATACCGATTAGCAATATATAAGAGTCCAATAAATTGTACTCAATATATTGTCTATCGGCATTAACCATTGTAAAATTTTAAAATGGATTAGATCATTTTAAAATTACAATTGGTAAAATTTGTATTTTTGTTTAAAATTAGATCCTTATGAAAACGCTAATCATTCACACCGAAGACGATAAAGTTCAAATTATCAAAGATTTTTTGAATTCTATCAAGGTCAAATTCGAAAGTAAAAACAGTATAAATGACGAAAGTATTTATAGTCCTGAATTTAATGACATGATTAAAAAAGGCGATTTAGATATTAAAGATGGAAAAGGTTCCAAAGTTAATTTCAATGATGCTATATGGAAATAATATTATTAACAAGAGCAGAAGACGAGTTAAAATATTTTTCGAAAATAGGTGACAAGAAAACAATTAAAAAAATCAAAGAACTTCTAATTTCAATTCAAGAATCACCTTATTCAGGAATTGGAAAACCTGAAGCATTAAAATACGAACATTCTGGTAAATGGTCAAGAAGAGTTAATCGAGAACATCGGATAGTTTATAAAATTTCCGATGACGAAAAGGTTGTTTACATTTATTCGATTAAAAGTCATTATTAAAAATGAACGATATTCAAAACCAAGACGATTTATATTTATTAGTCGACGAATTTTACAAAAAACTTTTAGCTGACCACAAAATCAGCTATATTTTTACAGATATTGTAAAGATAAAAATCGAGGAGCATTTGCCTATTTTAATCACTTTTTGGTCTCAAGCCATTTTGGGAACTGGCGGATACACCAACAACTTGACTGATATTCATTTAAATATCAACAAAATAGAACCTTTAACTCCCGAATTATTCAAAATTTGGCTCAATCATTTTTTTACTACTGTTGACGAAAATTTTATGGGTCAAAATGCTGAAAAAATAAAAACCCAAGCCTTGAATATTGCTACAGTAATGCAGATTAAAATCGCTCAATAATTTATATTCACATTAATAAGTTTAGAAAGAAAATCGAATATTATATGCGTGCATATAAAAAAATTATCTATTTTTATTTTTTAAGAATAAATCAATATCCAATATATGGAAAATAGTCAAAAGAAAATAAGGATATCCGGAGTTGGAAGTTATATTCCAGAACTATCTGTTGACAATACAGACTTTAGTAAACATGTTTTTTTGAATGACGATGGCACTCCATTTGGTCATCCAAATGAGGTTGTAATCGGTAAATTTAAGACTATAACTGGAATTGAAAAAAGACGGTATGCCAATCCAGACCAAAACACTTCCGATTTAGCCTTTTTGGCTTCGCAAAAAGCAATTGAAAATGCCAAAATTGACCCAGAAACCATCAATTATATTATTTTTGCACATAATTTTGGTGATGTAAAACAGGGGACAATCCAATCGGATATGATTCCGAGTTTAGCCACCAGAGTGAAACACAAATTGGGAATTAAAAATCCACGATGTGTGGGCTATGATATTCTTTTTGGCTGTCCAGGATGGATTGAAGGTGTTTTACAAGCCAATGCTTTTATCAAATCGGGTATGGCAAAACGTTGTTTGGTGATTGGTGCCGAAACCCTTTCGAGAGTTACAGACCCGCATGATAGAGATTCTATGATTTATTCAGACGGTGCGGGAGCTACAATTGTAGAAATGTCGGATGATGAAAGTGGATTATTAGCTTATGAAAGTGCCACTTTTGCAATTGACGAAGCTGGTTATTTGTTTTATGGAAAATCATACAATCCAAATTTAGATCCTGACACAAAATATATCAAAATGTTTGGTCGTAAAATTTATGAGTTTGCCCTAATCGAAGTGCCTGCAGCCATGAAAAGTTGTTTAGATAAAAGTGGGTATGGCATAGATGATGTAAAAAAAATATTGATACACCAAGCCAATGAAAAAATGGACGAAGCTATTATCAGCCGTTTTTATAAGTTGTATGAAAAACAAGTCCCTAAAGATATCATGCCCATGAGTATTCACGAATTGGGAAACAGTAGTGTAGCAACTGTACCTACCCTATTGGATTTATTAATTCAAGGTAAAATCGAAAATCAAGAATTAAACAAAGGAGATATTCTTATATTTGCCTCTGTTGGCGCAGGTATGAATATTAATGCTTTCGTTTACAAATATTAAAAAAATAAAAGTTTAAAGTTTAAGGTTTAAAGTTGTCAGAAATGAGAATTTTGAATCCTAATTTTTAAAATCAAATTAAACTAAAGAACGAGATATTGCTTCGTTCCTCGCAATGACTATGTACGAAAAAACGTTTCCTAATAAAAGGTTTAGATATACCTTAGATTTTCTAAAAAAACATATTTCTACTACTGAAACGATACTTGATTTGGGTGTTCCGAATCCTTTTTCTAAAATAATGACAGACAATGGATACACTGTATTAAATACTATTGGCGAAGATATTGATGTGGATCAAACCGCATTAAAAATCGAAGAGTATAATGTGGTAACGGCATTCGAAATTTTCGAACATTTACTGAATCCGTACACTGTTTTAAAAGAGGTAAAATCAAAAAAACTATTGATATCTATTCCGTTGCGGTTGTGGTTTTCGCCGGCGTATCGCAGTAAAACCGATATGTGGGACAGGCATTATCATGAGTTTGAAGATTGGCAATTGGACTGGTTACTAGAAAAAACAGGTTGGAAAATTATCGACAGAGAAAAGTTTACTCATCCAGTAAAGAAAATTGGATTCCGCCCCTTATTACGATTATTTACTCCAAGATATTATATCGTTTATGCCGAAAGAGTTGGGAGCTAGAAGAAGGAAGTAGGAACAAGTTAAACCATAAAAATGCGTCTTTGCGAGAAAATGAATTATTACATAGTCATCCCTGCCTATAACGAAGAAGCTTTCATCGCTTTGACCTTACAATCATTAGTAGAACAAACTGTTTTACCCACAAAAATTGTGGTTGTCAATGATAATTCAACTGATAAAACAGTCGAAATAGTTACCGCTTTTACCAAAGAACAATCCTTTATTTCTTTGGTAAACAAAAACTCCAGTGCAGTTCATTTACCAGGTAGTAAAGTCATTCAAGCCTTTCATAAAGGATTTGAAACTTTGGACGATAATTACGATATCATCGTAAAACTGGATGCCGACTTAATTTTTCCTTCCAATTATTTCGAAACTATCATTAAACATTTTCAATCGGATTCAAAAATTGGAATGGTGGGTGGATTTTGTTATATCGAAAAAAATGGTGATTGGATTCTAGAAAACCTTACCGACAAAGATCACATACGTGGCGCATTTAAAGCTTACAGAAAAGAAACTTTTGCGCAAATTGGCGGATTAAAACCAGCTATGGGTTGGGACACCGTTGATGAATTATTAGCTAAATTTTACAATTGGAAAGTAGTAACCGATACTAGTTTGAAAGTAAAACATCTCAAACCCACTGGTGCAAATTATAATAAATTGGCCCGTTTCAAACAAGGCGAAGCTTTTTATACTTTGGGTTACGGATTTTTTATAACCGCTATTGCTTCGGCAAAATTGGCCATGATGAAAAAGAAACCTTTGCTTTTTCTAGATTATTTACAAGGCTTTTGGAAAGCAAAATTAGCAGGAAAAGCTCTTTTGGTTACCAAAGAACAAGCATTATTTATTAGAAAATATCGCTTAAAGAAGATGAAAGAGAAAATGTTTTAATTGAAATCTAGTATAAGCTTACTTATAACTCATAACTTATAACTATTTTTGAATATATTTTAAAACCATGATGCTCATTCGTTATTTATCGCAGATAGGAAAGTACTTTTTGATGTGGAAAGAAATTTTCAATAAACCTACTAAATGGTCGGTTATGAAAGGGCTTATTTTTAAGGAAATCGATGATTTAATCATTGATTCTCTTGGTATTGTAGCTTTTATCTCTTTCTTCGTTGGTGGCGTTGTCGCTATACAAACGGCACTAAATTTAAACAGTCCATTAATCCCTAAATACCTTATTGGATTTGCCACAAGACAATCGGTAATATTAGAATTTGCCCCCACTTTTATTTCGGTTATTATGGCTGGAAAAATGGGGTCTTTTATCACGTCAAGCATTGGAACGATGCGTGTAACGGAACAAATTGATGCTTTAGAAGTAATGGGTGTCAATTCATTAAATTATTTAGTTTTTCCAAAATTAATTGCAATTTTATTGTATCCCTTTATAATTGGAATTAGTATGTTTTTAGGCATATTAGGCGGTTGGGTCGCTTCGGTTTACGGTGGTTTTGGTTCCAGCGCAGATTTTATTGTTGGTATTCAGGAAGAATTTATTCCGTTTCATATTGTATATGCCTTTATAAAAGCCTTTATTTTTGGCTTGTTATTAGCAACAATTCCTTCGTTTCATGGATATTACATGAAAGGTGGTGCTTTAGAAGTTGGAAAAGCAAGTACAGTCGCTTTTGTTTGGACATCAGTAACCATTATTATGATGAATTACATATTAACCCAATTACTTTTGACCTAATGATAACAGTAAACAACGTAGAAAAATCATTTGGCGAGAGTAAAGTATTAAAAGGAGTTTCTACTGTTTTTGAAACCGGGAAAACCAATTTAATTATTGGTCAAAGTGGCTCTGGAAAAACCGTTTTATTAAAAAGCTTGTTGGGAATTCACACTCCAGAAGTTGGTACAATTTCTTTTGATAATAGAATTTATTCCGAATTAACAGCAGACGAAAAAAGAGAACTTCGAACCGAAATAGGAATGGTTTTTCAAGGAAGTGCCTTGTTTGATAGTATGACTGTAGCCGAAAACGTAGGTTTCCCCCTCAAAATGTTTACCGGAAATTCAAAATCCGAAATTGAAGACCGAGTCGATTTTGTACTCAAAAGGGTCAATCTGGTAGATGCAAACCATAAATTACCTTCTGAAATATCAGGTGGAATGCAGAAAAGAGTAGCTATTGCTCGTGCCATCGTTAACAATCCTAAATATTTGTTTTGTGACGAACCCAATTCAGGTTTAGACCCAAATACAGCCACTTTGATTGATAATCTCATCAAAGAAATTACCGAAGAATACAATATAACAACAGTGATTAACACCCATGACATGAATTCTGTAATGGAAATTGGTGAGAAAATTTTATTCTTAAAAAATGGCATTAAAGCTTGGGAAGGAACAAAACAAGAAATATTCAAAACCGACAATGCTGCTATTGTTGAGTTTGTGTATTCTTCGAATTTATTCAAAAAAGTAAGAGAAGCCTTTTTGAAAGGATAATACTAAAATAGATACTAATCCTAAACAATATTTATTTTGAAAAAATTTCTTCAAAAGTAAAGTAGCAGACAAAACGATTTTTAATCCCATTATATCTTTGTACCAACAAATCGAAATAACCAATTAAAAATCGCCATGAAAAAACTATCAATTATACTTTTCGTTGCTTTATTATCAGCAACAACATTTGCACAAACTTCGAAACATACCAATCTAAAAGACAAAGTAGCCATACAAGGTTATGATCCGGTTGCTTATTTTGAAAGCAATAAAGCTATCGAAGGGAAAAAAGAAATCACTTCCGAATTTAATGGTGGTATTTATTATTTTTCGTCTGTAAGTAATAAAGAAATATTTCTTAAAAATCCTTTGCATTACGAACCACAATTTGGCGGTTTTTGTGCCTACGGAATGTCCGAGGGTTATGAAGCTCCTGTGAAACCAGAAGCGTTTTCAATTGTAGACAATAAATTATATTTGAATTACAATTTAAAAGTAAAAGAAATATGGATCAAAGAAAAAGCGTCTAGAATAGAACAAGCAGCTGTAAATTGGAGGAAAATTCAAAAAGAATAAACTATTTTAACTCAAAAGTAAAGTAGCAGACAAAACGCTTTTTAAACACGTTATATCTTTGCTTTAACAAATTAGTAATCTAATAAAATTTAAAATGAAAAAATTATCAATTATCCTTTTCGTTGCTTTATTGTCTTTAGCAACATTTGCACAAACCGCTGCAAAAAGAACAACAGAATTTAATCTAGAAAAAAAAGTAGCCATTCAGGGCTATGATCCTGTTGCTTATTTTACACAAAAAAAAGCCGTGAAAGGAAAAGCGGCATTAGCATCAAACCATGAAGGTGTTACTTATTATTTTTCGTCTCAAGTTAATGCAGCTGCTTTTGTAAAAAGTCCAGCCAATTACGAGCCACAATATGGCGGATGGTGCGCTTATGCAATGGGAGCCAATGCCGAAAAAGTAGAAATAAATCCCGAAACATTCAAAATCATGGACGGAAAATTATACTTGTTTTACAACGCCTATTTTAATAATACTTTAAAAAATTGGAACAAAGACGAAGTGAATTTGAAGAAAAAATCAGACTCGAATTGGAAAAAAATTATTAATTAATAAATCTAGAAATCATGAAAAACCCTATTTTTGTTTGGATTATTAAAGGTATAGCAGTTGTAATCCTAGTTCAAACTTTATTTTTTAAATTTACCGGAGCCGAAGAAAGTGTGTATATTTTTGAAACTTTAGGTGTAGATCCATTTGGCAGAATTGGTTCGGGAGTAGTCGAATTAATAGCATCGATATTGATATTAATTCCTAGAACAACATTACTAGGCGCAATATTAGCACTAGGAACTATGGCTGGAGCTATTTTTTCACATATATTTGTATTAGGAATTGTAGTAAAAGACGATGGAGGAACATTATTTACATTGGCAATAATTACGTTTTTTTGTTGTTTTGTTCTAGTCTATAATGAAAAAAATAAAATTCCTGATTTATTGCGGTTGAAACTATAAATAAATTGATTTACAAATACTTACTATTAAATACTAATTTATGCTCATCCCATCTATCCAAAAAACGCTTCAAGAATTGTCCGACTTAGTATCGCAAATTTCTGATAAAGATTATTGTTTTCCTTGTTATGACTTAAGTAATGCTACAATCGGGGAACACACACGCCATATTATTGAAATGTTTCAATGTTTAGAAAATCAATATGACAATGGGGTTGTTAATTATGATAATCGCAAAAGAGATTATTTGATTCAAACCAATACGGCTTTCGCCAAAGAATGTATTACTACCATTTTAAATCAAATTGAAAGACCCAATAAAAACATACAATTGCAACAAATTGTTGATGGTGAAGAACTATTGATTGATAGTAATTATCATCGTGAACTCTTGTATAATTTAGAGCATTGCATTCATCATCAGGCGTTGATAAAAGTGGCTATTATTCAATCAGCTACGGTTGAAATCGATGAGAATTTTGGTGTTGCTCGTTCCACAATAGAATATAGAAAACAATGTGCACAGTAAGTTTTGTTAATGCCAATGGTAAAATAATTATCACATCCAATCGAGATGAAAAAGTAATTCGTCCTAATGCCATCGAACCCAAAAATTATCTTGTAAATAACAAAAAAATCATTTTTCCTAAAGACAATAAAGCGGGTGGAACTTGGTTTGCTATTGATGAATATTCTAATATTCTAGTATTATTAAATGGTGCAGAAGAAAAGCATATCGTAACAGGTAACTACAGAAAAAGTCGTGGACTGATTGTTTTAGAACTCATTAGTAGTAAATCTCCAATCGTTGCTTGGGAAGAAATAAATTTAGACAATATCGAACCCTTTACCTTAGTGCTTTTCGAAAATCGTCAATTGTATCAATTGCGGTGGAATGGCGAAACAAAAAGTGTTTTGGAATTAAACCCTGAACAAAATCACATTTGGTCTTCATCTACCTTATACCCAGCAGCAATTAGAGAAAAAAGAGCCGCTTGGTTTACTACATTTTTAGATACAAAACCCGAAGTTGATGCTGATGAATTGTTCAGTTTTCACCGCTACACCGAAGAAAAAAACGAAGAAAACGGCTTGGTCATTAACCGAGGTGAGACCATGAAAACATTGAGTATTACTCAAGCTGTAATTGATCAAAATAAAGTAGCACTTTTTCATTATGATTTGATAAATAAACACGATTTTAGCAATTCGTTTATTATCATTTAAATCAAATTCATTGAAACTATTTTTTCACAAACTTTTCCATTGGGAATATTGGCCTTTTAAGATTGTTTACATTCCAATTTATTTTTTGTGGGCTTTTTACGCCTTAAAAGCCAGAACTATTTTCTTTTTTAATACTTCTAACCCAAATATGAAAAACGGGGGTTTCATTATGGATAGTAAAATTGAAATCTATAATTTAATTCCGCAAAAATATTATCCGAAGACTAATTTTATAAAGGAAAAAATCTCATTTAACGAAGTGCTAAAAACACTTGAATCATCTACAATAAAAACGCCTTTTATCGTGAAACCAGATATTGGTTTACGCGGATCTGCAGTTAAAAAAATTCACACCATAGAAGAACTAGAAGCCTATCACAACAAAGCCAATTTTGATTATTTGTTGCAAAATTTAATTCCCTACGAAAATGAAGTTGGAATTTTTTATGTGCGTTTTCCTCATGAAAAAAAAGGAAGAATTACAGGAATTGTTGCTAAAGAATTTTTGATTGTTGAAGGGGATGGGAAGTCAACAATTGACGATTTATTGAAATTAAATCCTCGATATGAATTGCAATTAAAGGCCCTTCAAAAAGAGTATGGCAGCCAGTTGAAATCTATTTTACTAAAAGGAGAAAAAAAGAATTTAGTGCCTTATGGAAACCATGCTCGTGGTGCCAAATTCTTAGATTATAGCCATCTTATTTCTCCTGAATTGACAAAAGTTATTGACGAAATGTGCCTACAAATTCCTGAGTTTTACTTTGGACGAATGGATTTGATGTACAACAGTTGGGAGGAACTGGAACAAGGAAATAACTTTTCGATTGTCGAGTTAAATGGAGCCGCCAGTGAACCCACACACATTTATGATCCTAAACATTCTCTCTTTTTTGCTTGGGCAGCATTGGCACGACACATAACATATATGTACGAAATAAGTGTCGCCAATCACAAACGAGGTTTTTCGTATCTTTCACACAAACAAGGAATGGAGCAATACCGTTTGCATTTGGAGCAAAGCAAAAAGATAGTTGATTTTTGATTGCAGATTAACGATTTTTGATTGCAGATTTGTTGTTAAAATTAAAATTGAAATTGAATTTTGAAATTTGAAATTGCCATTTAATTAGTGATAAACCTTAAAAACATATTCGTAGGATTCTTAATCAGTTTCATTGGGTCTATTCCTTTGGGATACTTGAATGTTATTGGGTTTGAAATCTATAATAAACAAGGGCTACAACCAACCCTTTTTTACTTGTTGGGTGTTGTTTTTATTGAGTTTTTTGTTATTTATTTTACCTTAATTTTCGCCAATAAATTAGCAGAAAATAAAAAATTGACTAAATATATCGAAGGATTTTCGGTGATTTTTATGTTTGTTTTAGCTGGAGTTTTTTATTTCAGTTCAAATTCTAATTCTGATTTATCAACTACTTTTCAATATTCACCGCTTATTTTAGGAATTGTATTGAGTGGTTTGAATTTTATCCAAATTCCGTTTTGGACAGCTTGGAATCTGTATGTATTGAACGGAAACTATATTAAAATTTCGGGTAATAGAAAATACTTTTATGTTTTTGGGACTGTTTTTGGGACTTTTTGTGGTATGTTAGTGTTAATTCTTTCGCTTCATTATTTTGCCACAAACGTCAAATTTTTAGCCCAATATCTCATGCAAATCATTATTCCGTTAGTGTTTTTGGGACTTGGAATTTTTCAGGCCATTAAATTTTATAAGAAGTATTGGTAGATTTTCAAACTACTTTTTTTTCTACAAATACATTAAATTAACCTGTTGGTTGTATCTGGGTTAAAATTCTAAACGTTTTTTAATTTACAAAAAAAGCGACTAAAATAAGTCGCCGTGTGTTCCTGTATTGGTTAATAGTAAAGTAAGTTCTTTATCGTCTTGTAGCCAAATTAAAAGCCAATCTGGCTTTATGTGGCATTCCCATAAACCATTATAGTTTCCTTTTAAAACGTGAGGTCTATATTTTGCAGGAAGTTTGCCGTTTTTTGCTAATAAACTAATAACTTCTTCAAGTTTAGCAATATCAAACCCTCTCTTTACACAAAGTTTATAGTCTTTTTTGAATTTATTTGAGAATGCTATTTTATACATTTAAGCATTTAGTTTTTGGAACAAATCGGCAACATTCTTTACTTTGGTTATTCCAATTCCATTTTTTGCATCTTGTATTGCTTTCTCTGTTTCGGCGTTATAGAGTGGTTTTTCAATCTCAAATTCAACAAAGGGCAAGTTTTTTAGATACTCTAACAGGGCTTTTGCTTCCTTTTTTCTTGGGTCGATCTTTATAGTGAATTCCATTGATTTAATCTTTTAAAAAACAAAGCTACAAAAAACAAGCTATACTAGTACACCCATTCTGTTTTTTACTTTGTAGCGGTTTTTATTATTGTTCTTATTATTTTTAAAGTAGTCCGTTACCCTGTATGTGAAAAAACAAAAAAATGCTTCTTGGTTTACCACAGACAGCCCTGTGGCTAAATTATTTCAAAAGTTAACATTAAAATACTACAAAACATTAAATTTTAACTATTTTTGAGACCTACAAAAAAAGATGCATCCCGAAAATTCTATTCAAGAATAAACAAAACACAAAGTATGAAAAAAATTACAATTGTATTAGTTATACTTTTTAGCCTACACGCTGTTGCACAAGTGGGAACCGGCTTCACAGCGGGTGGTATTAACTACAAAATAACGACAGCAACAACTGTTGAGGTTAGTGACAATTATGGTATTGCAGGAGCTGTTGTCATTCCTGAAACTGTTTCTTACAATAGCGGTAATTATTTAGTAACAAGTATCAGTAATAGTGCCTTTAATGGATGTAAATTAGTAACCGAGATTACTATTCCTAACTCGGTAAGTAGCATTTTAGAATATGCTTTTGCGAATTGTTCGCGTTTATCTACGATTACTATCCCTAACTCGGTAGTTAGTATTGGTATCGGTGCATTTGAGAATTGTTCTGGTTTAACTTCGATAACTCTCCCCAATTCGATAATGAGTATTAGTATTAATCTGTTTGTAAATTGTGAGGCTTTAACATCGGTTTCTATCCCCAATTCGGTAACTAGTATTGGTTTTTCTGCCTTTTACAATTGCAAAAGTTTATCAATGATAAATATTCCTAATTCGGTAACTAGTATCGGTGAATCTGCATTTTGGGGTTGTTTGAGTTTAACTTCGGTTACTATTCCCAACTCAGTAACTAGAATTGGTAATTCCGCTTTTGCATTTTGTAGTACTTTGACTGCTATAATTATTCCTGATTCGGTAACCCGTATTGGTGACAGTGTATTTAACGGTTGTACTAACTTAACTTCGATTACTATCCCTAACTCGGTAACCAGTTTCGGTAATTTTGCATTTAATTTATGTGAAAGTTTAACTTCGATTACTATCCCTAACTCGGTAACAAGTATTGGTTATAGAGCATTTAATTTATGTAAAAGTTTAACTTCGATTACTATCCCTAACTCGGTAACAAGTATTGGTGAATATGCATTTCAAGGCTGTGAAAGTTTAACCTCTGTAATTATTCCTGCATCGGTAACCAGTATTAGTCCCAATACATTTTACCGTTGTATTAATTTAACTTCAATTACAATTCCCGACTCGGTAACAAGAATTGGTGATTCCGCTTTTGCATTTTGTAGTGCTTTAACTTCGGTTACTATTCCTAACTCAGTTACAAGTATTAGTAACTTTACTTTTTATTACTGTTCTAGTTTAACCTCGATTATAATTCCCAGCTCAGTAAAGAGTATTGGCGACAATGCATTTAGTGGTTGTACTAGTTTAACTTCGGTTTCAATCCCCGATTCTGTAACAAGTATTGGCGGTGCTGTCTTTATGGACTGTATAGGCCTAGATTCGATAACTATCCCTAGCTCGGTAACTAGTATTGGCGAAAGTGCTTTTAATAACTGTATTAGTTTGAATATAATAACTGTAAATTGGATAAATCCTTTAGTTATAGCGAGTTCAGTTTTCGAAGGCTTAACTATTTCTAATATTGTGTTAAAAGTTCCTTTAGATACTTCAATCGCCTACAAAACTGCTCTTGTTTGGAAATTTTTTTATTCTATTTCTGAACCTAAAGGACAGATACAAACAGGAGATAAATTTACAGTAAACGGTATTAATTATTTTATAAGAAAAGCAACTTTACCCTATGAAGTTGCAATAGACCGCAACACAAACCTTGTAGGAGAGATTGTGATCCCTTCTACTGTTACTTATTCTGAGAATTCATTTTCAGTAACAAATATTGGTGGTGCTGCCTTTTCGGGCTGTACGAGTTTAACTTCCATAACTATTCCTAGTTCTATTAAAAATATTGGTGGTACTGCATTTTCAGGCTGCACCAGTTTAACATCTGTAATTATACCAAAATCAGTTACTAATATTGGTAACAGTGCTTTTTGGAGTTGTTTAAGTTTGACTTCAGTTACTATCCCTAACTCGGTGACCAGAATTGGTGACTCTTCTTTTCAAAGTTGTTCGGGTTTAACTTCAGTTATAGTTCCCAACTCAGTTACGAGCATTGGCGATAATGCATTTGAATTTTGTAGTAGTTTAGTCTCTGTCACTATTCCTAACTCGGTAACAAGTATTGGTTATAGAGCATTTAAGGCATGCGCAAGTTTAACTTCAATTACAATTCCTAACTCAGTGACCAGAATTGGTGACGATTCTTTTCAAAGTTGTTCGGGTTTAACTTCAGTTATAATCTCCAACTCGGTAACTAGCATTAGTAATAATGCATTTGAATTTTGTAAGAGTTTAACCTATGTTACTATTCCTAACTCAGTAAAAAGTATTAACGTCGGTGCATTTAGGGCATGTACTGGTTTAATTTCGATTACTATCCCTAACTCTGTAACATTTATTGGTAATTTTGCATTCAGTGACTGTACTGGCTTAACTTCGGTAACTATCCCTAAATCTGTAACAGGAATTGGTAGTTCTGTATTTTCATCCTGTACTAATTTAGCTTCGGTCAATATAGAGTGGGTAACTCCTTTAAAAATTAATCGTGATGTATTTAACACACTTGATCTTTCTACTAGGACACTAAACGTTACTGTAGGAACTACAGGGAATTATAAATATGCCTTAGTTTGGAAAGAATTCGGTACAATTATAGAATATATAGCGCCAATTGTAGCACAAAAATTTTTGACAAACGGTATTAATTATATAGTAACAAAAGCATCTTTGCCTTATGAGGTTGTCGTAGATAACAATATAGATTTTGTAGGAGCTGCCTATATACCATCGTCAGTTACGTATAACGGCGCTGAATTTGTAGTAAAAGGCATTTCAGATAGTGCATTTGTAAATTGTAAAAGTTTAACTTCAGTTAGTATTCAAAACTTAGTAACGACTATAGGTGTGGCTTCGTTTTTTGGCTGTACAAGTTTAACAGCTGTTGACATTCCGAACTCAATAACGAGTATTGGTAATGATGCGTTTAATGGTTGTAGTGCTTTTAAAACCATAAACACTCCAAGCTCAGTACTAAGTATTGGAAGTAATGCTTTTAATGGTTGTAGTTCTTTAGTTTCGATATTTTTTCAAAGCTCCTCGGTAAAAACTATTGGTAGTGAAGCATTTAAAGGTTGTTTTGGCTTAAAATCTATTTATATTCCTCCAAATTCTGTAATGAGTATTGCTTCAGGAACGTTTAGTGGTTGTAGTGGTTTAACTTCGTTTGCTATCCCCAATTCACTAACAAGTATTGGTGATTCAGCGTTTAGTGGTTGTACAGGTTTAACTTCATTAACTATCCCTAACTCTGTAACAAGTATTGGTGATTTGGCATTTAGTGGTTGTAACGGCTTAGCTTCGATTAAGGTGTTGTGGACGAACCCGTTATCAATTAATCGTATTATTTTTGAAGGGCTTAATCTTTCTACAACATCATTAATAGTACCCCCAGGGACTGATACGGCTTATAAAATAGCTGAAATTTGGAAAGAATTTGGTACAATTCTAACACAAACATTTAAAGTAAAAGGAATCAATTACATAGTAACAAAAGTGACTCAGCCTTATGAGGTTGCCGTGGATAAGAATATAGATTTTGTAGGAGCTGCCTCTATACCTTCTATAGTTTCAGATATTGGAAATACATTTGCAGTAACAAGCATTGTAAGTGGTGCATTTGAAAATTGTAAAGGTATAACTTCCGCTATTCTACCCAACTCTGTAACGAGAATTAGTATTTATACATTTAATAAATGCACTAGCTTAACTTCTGTTATTATACCCAACTCTGTAACAAGTATTCGTCCTTATGCATTTGCTGATTGTACTAGTTTAACGTCAGTTACCGTAGATTGGTCAACAACTCCTCTGTCTATTACTCGAGATGTATTTAATACACTTGATCTTTCTACTAGGTCACTAAACGTTCCTGCTGGGACAGAAACGGTATATAAAGCAGCTGATGTCTGGAAAGAGTTTGGTACAATTGTAGAATATGTGGCGCCAGTTGTAACGCAAAAATTTGCGGCAAACGGTATTAATTATGTAGTAACAAAAGCAACTTTGCCTTATGAGGTATCAGTTGATTCCAATGGCGTTAATACAATTGTAAATTCGGGGCGTGCAGCTAATTCAACACAAACAGGTATTGTTGGAGCATTAACAATTCCTGCAACCATTAGCAGTGGCGGCAACTCGTTTTCGGTTACCAGTATTGTAGCGAATGCATTCCAAAATAGTACGGGGTTAACCTCGGTTACTATTCCGAGTTCTGTTAGCGCTATAGGAGATTTTGCCTTCTCTAATTGTACAAGTTTAATAGCTGTAACCGTAAATGGGACAACACCAATTGGTATTAATCCAAATGTTTTTGAGAACATAACTCTGGCGCCTGTAACCTTAAATGTTCCTGCAGGAACTGAAACAGACTATAAAGTAGCTCCTGTTTGGAAAGACTTTAAAGTCGAAACAACTTTAGGCACAAACAGTTTTTCAACAAATAATGCACTACCATTTTATCCTAATCCAGCGCAATCTCGAATCAATTTTTCGCAAGAAATCAACAACTTAGAGGTATTTGATATTGTGGGTAGAAAAGTAAAAACGTTCCAAAATTCAAGTACTAATTTTGATGTTTCTAATCTACAAAAAGGGATTTACATCCTTAAAGGCAAAACAGCTGAGGGTAAAAGTGGTTTGCAAAAAATGGTGAAACAATAAGCAGAAATTAAAATCCATTATAAAATTCCGTCGTGTGAAATACTTGATGGAATTTTTTATTTTAGCCTAAATCCATTCATGAAAAACACCCATTCACTAAAACGAATAATTAAAATTCAAAGTCAAACCCGAACTCTCTGGAACAAATCGGCAAACGCCACCTATACAAACTAATCCACCTCTTTGTCGTCCATAACTCAGCTGAACACGAGTAGCATTTTTGGCATAAGTGGTGCCTAGACTGTAATAATTTATTTTTTCAGCACTATCAGTATTGCCATAATTGTACAAATTATTGTTGAAAACCGACCAATTGCTATTAAAATTATACTCGACCAGTGCGGCAGCCCAATTCTTAAAACTCGCATCTGCCCATTGATGTTGCAATTCTACTTTTAGTGTTTTGCTACCCGAAAAATTGTATAAATTGTCCCAAACTACGGTGTTGCTGTTTACTTCACCATAGGTTTCTTCCACATATTTTGCATTGTAATATTGTTGCAAATAAGTAAAAATAGAAGTCCATTTTTTGTTCATGTTTTTTCTAATTTCTATACTATAATCGGTATAGAATTTTTGCCCAAAGCCAAGAAAATCGGCTTTGTATTTCCTTTCATTTTCATCATAAATTCCTTTTAATCCATGCCATAACGAGGTGTTGAAAGCTAAGTTCAAGCCTCTTTTTCCTCCAATAGTACTTCCTTTTTTGAAATTATAAAATACATCAACTTGACCGCCAATTTCCCCTGCTTTGTTGCCTTCGGGTTCAAAACGGAGATTAGGCTGCGATTGATAGACATAAATGTTGGTCAAGCTGTAATCAAATTGTTTGGTAATCGATGGAATGTAATTCAATAGTCCTTCATTAAAACTATTTCGAGCTTGTGTTCTTTTAGAATAAAAACCAAAATTTTCGGTTCGTCTTAAGTTAGCATTAATTCCGAATCCTTTTTTGGCATAACCCAAGTTTATCAATAGCGCATCGCCATCAAAAAGATAATTAGTATTTATATTTTCAAATTCTACCAAAGCGTCTTTCGACTTAAAAACATATTCAATATCAAAGGCAAATCCTTTTCGTTTAAAAAAACCCCTGCTCGAAATTAAATAAATATCTGTTGGTACATCGATTTCGGTTTCGTGTTTATTAACATAACTAAATCCAACACCATAATTAGACGATTTACTTTTTAGAAGACTAGAGATTTTTAAATCAGAATTGAATCCAAAAATAGTACTTTCGGATAAATCGGTCGCAAAACCATTGCGTTGTTTTCCGTACAATGTTATCAATTCTAATGCCTTCCAGGGTTTGTATTTTATTTTTCCGCCAACCAACGAATTTTGAATCCCAAGTGGTTTATCTTCCCAAGTTCGGAGCGCAAGACCATTTCCAAACTTTTCGTAAAAGTGTCCAGCTGTAATGTCTAAAGTGTTTTTTGAGTTGGTATAATTGGCATAAAATGTACCTGGTTTAGTGCCTTCGAATTTCGGATTGTAATTGAGCAATGCTTTAGATTCATAGCTTTCTATCTGAATTCCTGTCGTGAAATTTTGGTATCTGTAATCCAGTTTTAAGTAGCTATTGGCACGAAGTCTATCTTCGGTTTCGGTAGGTTCCAATTTAATTTTGCTGTCATCGGTGTACCAAGAACCATAGGATTCGAAACTTCCTGAAAGTTGCGCATGACTGCTTTGAAACACGCAAAAGAGACAAAAAAGAGTAACTACATTTTTCATATTTCTATTGATTATCTGCGATTATTTTTTCAATTTTTAATTCGTCTCCTTTTACAAAACCCGTTTTTTTATATATAATTTTGCCGTTTTTTACCACAATTAAGTAAGGTATAGAGTTGATGTTTAACTTGCGTTTAAAATCTTGATTGGTGTCTAATAATACTTTAAAAGGCCAGCCTTTACCCGCTAATAAGCTTGGTATTTTTTTAGCCGTTCTGTCATCATCAACAGCAATGGCGTACAAATCGAACTGATATTTTTCTTTCCAAACATCGAATGTTTCATTGATGGTAGAAAGTTCGGTCAAGCAAGGAATACACCAAGTTGCCCAAAAAGTGACAACAATTGGTTTGTTTGATTCTTTCGAAAGAATTTCTGATGAAATCGTTTCGCCATCTGTCGTTTCAAGATTGGCAACAGGGATTTCTTGAGCAAAATTATTTGCTGCTACTAATAATAAGATAAAAAGTAATTTTTTCATAAGGCGTTTCATTTTTTAATTATTTCAAAAGTAATTGCATCTTTTTAGTCTAATTGTCAGCTAGTTTACAATTGGACTAAAAAAGCCATACTACATTTACACTATGAAAATTGAATTATAAACTTAAAAATCATAACTATGAAAAATTATTTAAAAAAGAGGGTTGCATTATTAGTATTGTCAATCCTAGTTGTAGGATGTACAGAAACCGAAAGTAATGACCCGCAAGTAACGGCGATAACATTATCGTCAGAAAAAACAATTATGACAACAGGAACTGTTGCCGATTTTACGGCAATTTCGAACCTAGGAACCAATCTCAACTCGGAAACTATTTTTTATGTAAATGACGAAGCTATTACAGGAAGTCAATATCAATTTCAGGAAGCAAAAGACTATGAAGTAAAAGCAGTTTATAATGGTATTAGTAGTAATGTTATGAGAGTTACTGTCGAAAATCAATATGTTAGTCGAGTTTTAGTAGAGGAATATTCTGGTACTTGGTGTGGCAATTGTCCTAGAATTTTGTACGGTACCCAATTGTTAAAACAACAAACAGATAAGGCAGTATCGGTGCAAATTCATCTTTTTAATGGAGATCCTTTTATAAGTTCACAGGGAAATGCATTGGCAACTCAGCAAAATGTAGGCGGTGTTCCAACAGGAAAAATCAACAGAACCATCAACTGGACTGGGCCACAATATCAAAATGTAAGTCAGGTAACGAATCAAATTAAGCCGAGTTCAACCGTTGGATTAGCTATAAACACGACCATTACGGGTACTAATTTGGATATTAATATAAGTATGGGGTTTGCTAATACCGCTATTAATTCAAGATTGGTAGTTTACATTGTTGAAGATGACTTATTTCATACCCAAGCCAATTATTCTTCAAATTTATATGGTGGTTTGAGTTCAATACCTAATTTTAAGTACGAGGGCGTTTTGCGTGCGGTGGTTTCATCTAATGCTGGAGATGCTATAACGGTAACTGGAAATCAAGTTCAAAAAAATTACAAAGTCGCCATACCGTCTAACGTTTCTAATATTTGTAATGCAAAAGTGGTGGCTTTCTTAGTAGATAGCACTGGTCGAGTTATGAATGTGCGTGAGTCTAACACAGAGCTGAATCAATCTTTGGAAATAATGTAATAATTTTATTTGATACTATTTTGTTCATTAAAATCCCATTTCGATGGGATTTTTTTTATTTTAGCCTAAATTTTTAATTCATGAAAAACATCATCATTACCGGAACTTCTCGAGGAATAGGTTACGAATTAGCCTTGCAGTTTGCCAATGCTGGACACCATGTGTTGGCTATTTCTAGAAAAACGCCTCAAGCACTTATCGAACATCAAAATATTAGCTGTCTTTCGGTCGATTTGTCTCACGATTCAGAGATTCAAAAAGTAGAAAATTTTCTTTCACAATCTTGGGCAACAGTAGATATTATCATTCATAATGCCGGAAGTTTACTGTTCAAACCATTTGCTGAAACGACCCAAACTGATTTCGAGAGCATCTATAAAGTCAATGTTTTTGGCGTTGCCAATTTGACTCGAGTAGCTTTACCTTATTTGCAAAAAGGAAGTCATGTCGTGACTATAAGTTCTATCGGAGGCATTCAAGGAAGTCTCAAGTTTGCAGGATTGGCTGCTTATAGTTCGAGTAAAGGCGCAGTAATTACCCTTTCGGAACTCTTAGCCGAAGAATACAAAGAAAAAGGCATTGCTTTTAATGTTTTGGCTCTCGGAGCGGTTCAAACCGAGATGTTAGAAGAAGCATTTCCAGGCTACGAAGCACCAATTTCCGCATCAGAAATGGCCAATTATATTTTTGATTTTGCTTTGACTGGGAATAAATATTATAACGGAAAAGTGCTGCAGGTTTCTTCTAGTAATCCATAGTTTTTGAAATTATTTTTGTAATTTGTTCCTGCATAAAACGACATAAAAATGACAAAAGTAAATGCCATTCAGTTATTTGAAAACACAAAAGTCCGAACCCTTTGGGATTCCGAGCAAGAAAAATGGTTTATTTCTATTATTGATGTAATAGAGATTTTGACAGAAAGCGATCGGTCAAGAAAGTATTGGAGTGATTTAAAAAATAAATTACAAAAAGAGGGAAGTCAACTGTCCGAAAAAATCGGACAGTTGAAAATGCCAGCTCCTGATGGAAAAATGCGATTAACCGATGTCGCAGATACAGAGCAACTTTTTAGATTAATTCAGTCTATCCCTTCTCCAAAAGCGGAGCCATTTAAACTTTGGTTGGCACAAATTGCATCCGAAAGATTGGACGAAATGCAAGATCCTGAGCTCACCATTGATAGAGCTTTAGAGCAGTATTTACAATTAGGATATTCTGAAAATTGGATCAATCAACGTTTAAAAAGTATTGAAGTTCGCAAAGAACTTACCGATGAATGGAAAAGTAGAGGTTTGAAAGAAGGACAACAATTTGCTACACTTACGGATATTATTTCTAAATCTTGGTCAGGTAAAACAACTAAAGAGTATAAAGTTTTGAAAGGGTTGAAAAAACAAAATCTTCGGGACAATATGACAAATACCGAATTAATTTTGAACATGCTTGCCGAAGCATCGACCAAAGATATTTCTCAAGCGGTAAATCCTGAAACATTTGAAGACAATAAAAAAGTGGCAAAACAAGGCGGGAATGTTGCCAAAGTAGCGATGAAGGAGTTGGAAGCAAAAACTGGTAAAAAAGTAGTTTCGGCACTAAACGCTAAATCTTTATTAGAAACTAATAAGAAGATTGAGAATTGAGCGAAACACTATTAAAATATCTTCCCGAACACGCTGTTACCAATTGTTTTGAATTAATCAAGAGGAACAATGTGCATCTCAAAATTGTGAATGAGCGCGTTACGCGTCATGGCGATTATCGTATGGGAATGAGCGGAAAACACGAAATTACGGTCAACGCCAACTTAAATAAGTATCGTTTTCTAATCACATTGGTTCATGAAATTTCACATTTAGTAGCATTCGAAAAGTTTGGAAGAGCCATTAAACCCCACGGAAACGAATGGAAAATTACTTTTCAACGAATGATGATACCCTTTATTCGACCAGAAATATTCCCACATTCGGTTTTGCCATTAATTGCCAATCACTTTCGGAATCCCACCGCCAGTAGTGATACCGATGCTAGATTGGCATATGCCCTGAAACAATTTGACGAGCGAAAACCAGATATTCATTTCATTCACGAAGTGCCTAGCGGCAGTATGTTTCGAATTAAAAACGGACGAATTTTTCAAAAAAAAGGACTTCGTGTCAAACGATATGAATGTTTAGAAATTAAAACAGGAAAATTGTATTTGTTTAATGCCAATGCCGAGGTCGAAATTATTCCAGGTTAATTCCATTTGACTTTACGAAATCGTTATTGAAAGAAAGTAATAGGTATTCTGTGTTTAATTTCTATTTTATTGTGTTTATATAAATATATTTGTAACGACAATTAAAAGATAGTAAGGGAGTAAATAAATATTAAAATGAACAAAAATTATTACGCAATTATAATGGCAGGTGGTGTTGGCTCTCGATTTTGGCCAGTGAGTACTACCGAATTTCCAAAGCAATTTCATGATATGTTGGGTGCTGGAGAAACACTAATTCAAAAAACTTTCAGCCGATTGTCAAAGTTAATTCCAGTGGAGAATATTTTAATTTTAACCAATGAGCGTTACAACTCGATTGTTTTAGAACAATTGCCAATGGTGAAACAAGAGCAAGTTTTGCTAGAACCTGCCATGCGAAATACCGCTCCCTGTATTTTATATGCTGCTCTTAAAATTCAAAAGCAAAATCCTGATGCTGTTATGGTGGTGGCTCCAAGTGATCATTGGATAGAAGATGAAAAAGCTTTTTCTGATGATTTAGAACAGTGCTTTGGTTTTTGCTCCAAAGATAACGCCTTAATGACACTAGGAATTCAACCTACATTTCCTAATACAGGTTTTGGGTATATTGAATTTGATAAAACCGATACAAATCCTATTAAAAAAGTATCTCAATTTCGTGAAAAACCAGATTATGAAACGGCGAAATCGTTCCTTCAAAGTGGTAATTTCTTGTGGAATGGCGGTATTTTTATTTGGAGTGTAGCATCTATTATAGAAGCTTTCGAAAAGTTTCAACCTCAGATGAGTACCTTGTTTTTAAAAGGTTGGGAAAGTTATAATACGCCTTTTGAACAAGAATTTATAAATTCTAATTACGCCTTAGCCGAAAATGTCTCTATTGATTATGCGGTAATGGAAAAAGCCAATAATGTATATGTCTTGCCTGCCACTTTCGATTGGAATGATTTAGGAACATGGGGCTCGCTCCATGAAAAATTAGACAAAGACGAAAACAATAATTCAGTTGTAAATGCGAATGTTTTATTGAACAATGCTAACAATAATATTATTTCTACTGCCAAAGACAAATTAGTGATTATAGACGGTCTAGAAGATTTTATAATTGTAGACAAAGACAATGTGTTATTGATTTATCCAAAAAGCAAGGAGCAAGAAATAAAAGCCATTGTTAGTCAGCTCATCAAATAAAACACAGCAAAGCTTCGAGGAATTATACCTAAAGAGATTAAAACGTTATTTTATATTGAAGTCCTAAAACAAAACTTCTAGTCAGTCCATCCGGGCGAACGTCTCTAACAACAAATGGCGATGCCAACGAAAGTTCGATGCTGTTTTGATTGTTGAAATTGTAAGTTGTAATTAAGTTTCCATTAACAGTTAATCCATCTGAACCAACAATAGTTTCTCTTTTATTAAAAGCATTTTCAAAACTATCTTCGCCCAAATGGTAAATGAATAAAATATTAGGCTTAAATGTAAACTTTGAATGGGGTGTTTTTATAGAATAAGTCGCTCGAAGCAACGCATCCGATTTACGTTCGAACAAATTGGTTGAAGGAAAATCGTCAGTTCCTGAATACTGGCTGAAATAGGAATTTTTGTTTAAATTAATGACAGGAATTTGCAAAGCCGCATTAAAATCCCAACGCTTGTAATGTAAATTCGTTCCCAAAAACACATCGATAGTTCCTAAACTGGATTGATAATCCAACGGTAGTGAATAGCCATTAATCTTTAGATTTGAAGCTGTAAATGGAAATTTAAACCCTGTCAAAACACTCCATTGTTTCTTGTTTTTTTCCTTGAATACGTAATTCCCAATAACAAATGCATCGCCGAATTGTGTTCGTGTGCCAAAACTACCATTTGCGGTAGATAAAGTTACTTTACTGGTAAAAGCAAATCGGTCATTGAATCGTTTGGTATAGGAAATATAATGCGTTAGGTATTGAACATCTGCTTCGCCCAAACTATAAATTGAAGCAAACTCTAAAGTGTTTTTAAATGGAATACTATCCGTTACAAATCCTTTGTTTATCGAACAAATTCCAGCATCGCTGCAACCTTGAGACCATGCTAAAGTTGAAACCAATAATCCGAATAGCGCAAAAAGTATCTTTCTCATTTTAATTTTGGGTTAATGGAGCTATGGCAAACAAATGATTGTATTGTTGACAGTGAATGAGTACATGAGAATAATCGGCAACATCAATTCCTGATGGAACTGGATAAACTGTTTGCGAGGTTAAATTGCCTAGAGTGACAAACTGGGTTGGTGTGTCTGCTTTAGACAAATAGACTTTCAAATCGGGACCGCCCGAAACACTAAAATTTTGTAAAGTAACTTTGTACTGTCCATTTTCTAAATAAATCTTGGCTTCGCCAGTAACTGAAATTCCAGAAGTTGGTGCGAAAACACCTTGATACCTCAAAATAGCTTCAGGTGTTATTACCTCATTATTATTATTGTTCCCTTTAGTCAATACACCTTCTTCTTGACATGAAATAAAGAAGAATAAAACAGGTAATACATAAAAAATCTTTTTCATAGCAATTGTATTTAGTATGACAAAGCTACTACAAATAGCTGTTAGGAAATGTCGGGTAGTTTACATTACAATCAAATAATTCGCAATTAATTCATCCCTCTCGCAAAACCAACGGTATCGCGATACAATTGAGGGGAAACGTCGGCATTGTTTTTAAAAAAGCGACTAAAATAATGTTCGTCCTCATAACCCAACTCGTAAGCAATTTCTTTGACGGCTTTGTTGGTGAGATACAATTCGCGTTTGGCTTCAATAATGATGCGTTCCGATATTAAATCCGTTAGGGTTTTATTGAAATGACTTTTAGTAATTTTCGCTAATGCTTTTGGGGAGATATGCAACAAATCAGCATAATCACTGGCAGAATGTTTGGTTTTATAATGGAGTTCGATGTAGTTTTTTAAATTTTGAAGAATAAAAGGCGCTGAATTTTCCTCAATTGGAACTTGTTCTTTTGGTTGTTGTTCTTTCTTCAATCGCGAAGCTGTAATGAGGAAAATCTTTAAATAGGAAATTAACAACTCATATTGTGCCAATGCTGGATTTTGCATTTCTACTTTCATTTGCTCTAAAACCATGTTGAATGTAGCTTTAGCAACGGCATCAATTAGCACATAAGGTGGCTCGTAAATATTATTAAACAAAACCCCATTGCAAGCCACTTCATTATGGTGTTTCATAATGCAGAAAAAGTCGGGATGAAAGTGTATAACAACTCCTTGTATAGCAACTGATGAAGACAACATAAACGGCTGATAGGGTGCAAAAGCCAACAATTGATTTTCGGTAAAATCATATTCAGAGAAATCTACTTTTACTTTACCGTTTCCTTTTTGAACCCAAATTAAAGTGTAATAATTGAGTCGTTGAATGTGGTCAAAACAAGCATTGCTTTCAATCGCAAAAAGCTTGAACGCCAAATTTCCGTTTTGTGGATTGATTAAAGTGAAAGTAGATTTGTCAAGCATCCTGTTCTTTTTTGTAAATTTAGTTAAATCCCGCTTCTTTTAATTGGGCTAAAAGTTTTTTGTTTTCTTCTTCTAATTTTGCTATATAGTCCCGTTGCGGTTGTAGTGCTTCTCTAATTTCGTCAACCGTAAAGCGAGATGTGATGTGTTGCGGACAATTCCAGTCGTAGGCTTCGATATGAAAAACCAGCATCCGTTCAGGACGAAATTTGTACTCTTCTAAATCAAGTGAAGCCAGTAATTTTGGGTTGTCTTTCAGTTCGATAATTTCGGCTTTGGCAAAAATTTTAAGTCTTGCTTTGGCGGGATAATCTACCATGATGAGTGCAACATGGTTATTAGTTGCGAAGTTTCCAACAGAAATGTATTGTTTGTTTCCCGAAAAATCGATGAAACCAATCGTGTTCTTATCCATCACTTTTACAAAACCTTTTGGTCCGCCACGATGCTGAATGTAAGGAAAATTTTTCACGCCAATAGATGCCAGATAAAAACTATCTCTATTTTCTATAAAGCCTATTTCGTTATCCGACAATCCATCAACAACGTTGAATTTCTCCATTCGTTCATAGCCTTTTCGACTGCCGTGTTTTTCTTGTAATTCTTTGACAGCATCGGTAAAAGCTATTTCTGCAAAATTTTTATCCACTAGAAATTATTTTAACTTTCTGTCTTTCTCCTCGATGGGCAAATCATTAATGCTGGCAAAACGTTTTTGCATCAAGCCATTTTCGTCAAATTCCCAGTTTTCGTTGCCATAGGCACGGAACCATTGTCCTTCGACATTGTGGTATTCGTATTCAAAACGAACTGCCATTCTATTTTCACGAAAACCCCATAATTCTTTTTTGAGTTTGTAGTCGAGTTCCTTTTCCCATTTTCCTTTCAGGAAAGCTTTCACGGCTTCACGACCATTGATAAAATCGGTGCGGTTACGCCACTCGGTATCGATGGTGTAGGCTAAGGCAATGCGTTCTGGATCCTTGCTGTTCCAAGCATCCTCGGCAAGTTGTACTTTTTGCAAAGCGGTTTCCATGGTAAATGGAGGAAGTGGTAGTTTTTGTTCCATACTAATTGTTTTTAGGGATTGTGATTTATTTCCCCCACACAAAGATGCAACAAACTGGCCATTAACCCAATGGAGCATTGCCGCAAAAGGATGGACAATTTACCCTGAGTAAACAATTTGTTTATAATTAATTATTTAATAATGATATGAATTAGGTTTTTGTAAGTAAAATAATTAGGTTTGATAATTATTGCAATGTAACACTCAGTAGCGGCAATCTACCCAGTTTAGGGTGTATAGGCGCTACCTTGTAGCGAGTTTTTACAAGTTAGCACCAATATTCACAAAAATCGTACAAATAAGAAATATGAAAACAGTTTTAGACCGATTTAAAGTAACAAATTTTAGATCAATTGAAGAAAGTGATTGGATAGAAGTTTCCGACAATACTTGTTTGGTTGGAACAAATGAGGCTGGAAAAACTAACTTATTAATTGCATTATGGAAATTAAATCCAGCAAATAATGAACCTATAATTCCTTTAAATGATTTTCCTAGAAACATTTATAGTAAATATAAGGTTGACAAACATAGTGAAGATGTTTTTATAAAAGCCGACTTTATATTAGATGATAAATTAGCAAATGAAATTTCAAAAGAACTCAATTGTGATTACGAACAAATTAAAAGAGTTTTAGTAGAAAGAAAATATGATGGAAAATATTACATAACTTTTCCTTATTCAGAAGTTAGAAGTTTTTCTTGTGAAAGAATTATTGAAATTTTAGACAGTTTTAAAAATCAAATTGAAAAAGAAGATTTTTACATAAAAGAATCCAATGAAAATAAAAAAACTCTGGTTGATTTTATTGAAAATGAAAAAAATAATTATGTAGAAGATTATTTCAATAAATCTCAGGTAGAAGAAACAATATCAAAGGTAAATTTATTAATTGATGATAACTTTAAACGAAAAAAAAATATACCTGAATTTATTCAAAATAAATTAGCTACCAAACTAACTTTCTTTATTGATGCCTTTAACGCAAAACCTATTCAAACAACGACAGAAATAGAACAAAAGGTTCTTAAAAAAATACCAAAATTTGTATTTTATTCTGACTATGGTAATTTGGATAGTGAAATATTTCTACCTAGAGTTATTGAGGATTTAGAAAGAGATGATTTGTCACAATCTGCAAGAGCAAAAGTTAGGACGCTAGAAGTTTTATTCAAGTATGTTGGATTATCTCCTCAAGAAATTTATGAGTTAGGAAATGACAGAAAAGTTGTTGTTAAGATTTTAGATTATAACAATAGAGTTGTTAGCACCGAAGAAGAAGATTTAAGCGAAGAAGAGGTTAAAGAATGGTCTGAAAAAAAGAAGGAAAGAGGAGTTTTACTTCGTTCAGCTGCGACAGAATTAAGCACAAGTTTTAAGAAGTGGTGGTTACAAGGAGATTATATTTTTGATTTTCAGGCAGATGGAAACCATTTTAGAATTAATGTATCAGATAAATTAAGACCTGAACAAATAGAATTAGAAGGAAGAAGTAGAGGACTACAATGGTTCTTTAGTTTCTTTTTAGTTTTTCTAGTAGAAACTAAAGAAGAACATAGCAACACTGTACTTCTATTAGACGAACCAGGTTTATCTTTACATCCAATTGCACAATATGACCTAGCCAAATTCTTTAAAAAATTATCAGAAGATAATCAACTAATTTACACTTCTCATTCTCCATTTTTAGTTGATATGGATAATTTAGCAAATGTAAAAGCAGTCTATGTAGATTCTGAAACTGGAAGAACGAAAGTGTCATCAAATTTGAGATATAATGATTTAGATTCAGAAAAATCAATTTATCCAGTTCACGCTGCATTAGGTTTAACTGTATCTGACACTTTACTTTTAGGTTGTAAACCTATTTTAGTAGAAGGTCCAAGCGACCAAATATATTTAACATTAATAAAGCGATTTTTAATAGGTATTGGTAATTTAAAATACTCGAAAGAAATAGTTTTTATTCCAACTGGCGGTGTAAAGGGAATGTCTCCTGTTTCAAAACTAGTTGCTTCTCGCGACAACGAATTACCTATCGTTTTGTTAGATTCTGACAAAGCTGGAGAAGATTTCCAAAAACAATTAAAATCAGGTAAATATATTGAACAAAAAGACAAAGTTTTGGGCGTTAAAGACTTTATTGGAAAAGATATTTATGAAATAGAAGATTTAATAGAACCCGAAACATTAATAAAAATTATTGATAAAAAATATAGAGCTGAAAATGAATTTGAAGATTTTTATAAATCTAATAATCCTATAGTTGACCAAATTGAAGACTGGGCAAAAAAAGAAAATATTGTTTTGGAAAAAGGATGGAAAGTTGAGATAGCAAGAGAATTACAAAATAAATTTGATAAAAATTTTAATAAGGTTGATAGTGTATATATTGACATTTGGACTAAACTTTTTGAATCTTTATTAAAATAAAATTCTGGTGCTAACAGCCATTTGGCAAGATTGCGAATTTTGTGGTAAATTCATGTTTGCATTCCGCAAGAAATTTTATCTTAATGGAAAATAAACGGTTACGAAGTTCGCCACTTCATGAAGCGGCGGAACGTACCAGCAATTTCCCAATATTGTGCAGAAAAAATAACCAATTTTAAAAATAACAATATGAAAGATTATGAAATGTTACTTGAGCGAACTATTGAGAAATATTGGGGACATCCAAAAACTCCAATTTATTTTGCTAATTATTATGGAGACAAATTTGAAATGAGGGCTTTGCTCTTTTCAATTGTAGTTCATGAGATAAATTACAAATTTTCAGAATATAGCGAAGAGGAAATGGAAGAATTAAAGGCTTATGAGAAAAAGGGTTGGGATAATAAAATAAAACATACAGACAGTATCAAAATACTTGAAGTTTTGGCTGATCACAATAAAATAGAATAAATAAAACAGTAAGATGGTAGATAATGACAGTTATACACGATGGCAAAATACCCCGATCGCTCGGATATCCAAAATCCCCGCTCCCGCACGAATCCTTTCGTGTGTTTTATTTAATTTAAACCTCATAAACGAGGCAAGAAAACACAAAAAGCCCCACAAAACTAAATTGCGGGGCTTTTTTGAATTAAGCAAGGTGAAACTGCACCCAGCTAGCGCGAGCGTCCCGCTCGTGAACACAAATACAAGTTTAAAAAAAAATGGAATCGGAACGAGCAGGACACTCTCGCTAGCATAAGAAAATAAGACAATCCAAAAAGCCCCATAATAGTACAATTGCGGGGCTTTTTTGAATGAAGTAAGGTCGTGAAATCCTTTTGTATTAGGCAAACTCCAATTCTAAAGCCGGAGCCAATGGAAAATCTACCGGAATTTGGGTAAGGTTGTGCAAATAATTCATTGCGGTTTTGTCGCTAATTTGAAGAATTAAATCCAACGAACCAACAGAGGAATATGGCAATGAATTGATTTTATAAATAAATCTAGAAGTTTTTTTATTTTTATCGGACACCAATGATTTAGAAATGCTTGTTTTTTAAGATTATTAGTGAATTTTTATTAAGTCACTAAAAACAAACAAGTTAATATTTTTTATATTAGCGCATCACTTATCACTAAATTCATTAATTTTGCATTGTGAAACAATCAGTAAACATAGCGACAATCTTTCCTAAACACTTATTTTGGGATATGGACCATAGTAAACTTAATCTTTCTAGAGATAAGGATATTATTATTCCAAGGGCTTTGTTTGCTACAAATGAAGAAACATTTGCAACGGATATTATTAAATTAGAACAATTTTATTCTAAAAACATCATACTTAAATACCTCAAAACTACAAAAGAGCGTATTAGTAATGAGGTTTGCGCAATGGTTGCAAAAAGATACAATGTACCCTCTTTTGCACGCTTCAAACAAATATGAGTGCAGTAAGTCCTATTCTAAAACAAACAATCCTAGAATTACAAAATTTACACAGCATAGCTCAATTCGCGTTAGGCGGTGGTACTAATTTGGCTTTGAGATACAACCATCGTATCTCTATTGATATCGATTTTATTGCTCCAGTAACCATAGGAAGAATTGGTTTAGACCAAATTATAGAAGAAGTTGAAAACTTATATGGTAAGAAGCAAGTAAATACAATGTTACTAAATACTCAATTAGACGAACAATTTTTGTTTTTAAAAATGTTTGTTTCAAAAGATGATGAAGTCATAAAAGTGGAGTTTTTGCAGAATATGAAATGTTTGTTTGCTCCCGATGTATTTGAAGATATTCGAGTAATTCATAAAACAGACATTGGTTTATTCAAGTTAATGAGTGCTTCAAATCGTTTTGCCAAAAAGGATATTTACGATTTAGATTATATCACTGATGAAATGAATTTGGTTGAATTATTCAATCATTTTAAAATTAAATCTGAAAAATTCAATCTACCAGAACACCAAACAATTTTCGATTTAGACATCGAAGTAAATCCAATAGATAAACCAGAATTATTATTGGAATTTGATAATGCAAAATCGTCAAAACAAAACAGACCATCACACTCAAATGACAGGATAGAAATACTAGAAAGCAGTAAAACTTGGCAAATGGCAAGATTAAGCTGGCGTTCAAAAGTAAGAAAACTATTTAGCCATTTAGGAAAAGACTTTCCAACTCCAACAGGTATAAAAATCAGATAATTTTAAAAAAAAAGTACCCAGCTCTGCGAAGTCTCCCGACTTCGCACCCATTACTAAAAAGGCTTCAACTTTATCAACTCAAATTTTTGATTTTTTTGTTAAAAAACAGAGCAGCTACGAAGTCGGGAGACTTCGCAGAGCAAAATAAAATAATAAAGAGTAAACAACACAAAAAGCCCCACAATTATATATTGCGGGGCTTTTTGAATTATTTTTAATATTTAAATTACAAAGCTGGAGCCAAAGGAAAATCTACTTCAATTTTAGTCAAATTATGCAAATAGTTCATTGCGGTTTTGTCGCTAATTTGAAGAATTAAATCAACCAGGTTTTCGTTAGTATAGCCTTGAGCGAAGAAAGCATCAACTAATGCTGGATTGGCATATCCTCTTGTTTTTGTGATGTCGGCAGCCAATTGTACCAAGGCATTCAATTTGGCATCGGTGCTTTTCGCTTTTCGGATGTCCAACAATTGCTCGTCCGAGAAACCATTCATTTTACCTAAAACCAAATGGGCGCTTTGACAATACACGCAACCGTTTACCTGGCTCACGATTAAGTTTACGGCTTCTTTTTCTTTGTTAGAAAGCGATGTTTTAGCATTTTGATACGCTAAGTATTTTTCTAAACCATTTTTTGAATACGCGATAGTAGCGTATAAGTTGGGAACGAAACCTAAGGCTTTTTGTAGGTTGTCAAAAATGGCTTGATTGTTTGAAGAAACTTGTTCTCTTGTTGGTACTGAAAATGCTGTTGTTGTCATTTTATTTTTATTTAAAGTTGTTTGTCGTTATTGACATGGCAAAGATGCGACCCCTTTAAAAGGTATAAAATGGATAATAAACGCAAGCTGATGGACGATTTTCACAAAGCTAAATCTAGACTAGTTATACATTGAAAGTGTATTCATTGTCTTAACAATTGTTTCTGGATTTAAGTACCGTTCTTTTTTAGGCTTAAATTGAATATTATCTGCACCACGCCAATAGTCAATTTTCAAATTTTGCCTGACCGATTTGCTCCAATCGAGTAATTGAAATCCTAGACCGTGATGTATACAAATTAGATCTGTTCTTGATTCAAATTTATCCACTTGTTTTTTAGAAAAAATTTCGATAAATAACAGACCAACCATTTCACTAAATCCTTTTGATATATAATCGGAAACATGAGAAAGCTCATGACCTAAAACGCCTATTTGAGCATTATAATTTAGATTTTTGAACAATATGGGTGCTAGTTTTGAATTCGTAAATTCACTAATGGTTATAACATATTTTCTGTTTTTGGCAGATTGTAAAAGTCCAAAAAGTTTTGGTCTAGAGGATAGCGGTGTATTTGTTTTTTTTAATCGGAATTCGATAGCAGTATTTTTAAGCTCTGGAAAATACGAAAGTGCAATTAAAATTTGAGTTTCATAAATAGTTGGGATAATTTTATTGGTGCCAAATTCTGCTTTTAACTCTTGCGCTTTTTGGGTATTGATTGTTTCGACAGAAAACTTTTTAATTACATCTTGAGCATTGATACCAATTGAGGTAAAAACTAAAAAACATAAAATTAATTTTAGCTTACTAATTATACTCATACTGCATTTTTGTTATTTAATTTCAGCTTTAGTAGCTGTTAGAATCTCGCCAGTTTTGGTATTTTGGAGATAGGCAACTACAAAAAAATCGGAAGGCAACCATTCCTTTTTAAACTCAAAACTTGCCTTGTTGCTGGCGTTAGTTGCACTCATAAAATCAAATACAATATTGTAATTGGTTTGTTTTAAACCACTATTTTCACCTCTTTTGATAGCCGTAATTTCTTTTTTCTTGACCAAAGCCAGATTAATCGTTGTATTTGGCAGTATCACATCAAGATTATATTCAAGATTCAATTGATTTCCGTTTGACACTAGTTTTTGTATTGAAATGGAGTATTTCTTTGGCACAGCTAATTCTTTGTTAACTAAACTGCGTACTGCATTTTCTTTGCTTCCTACAAGTTCGTGTTTTCCGTTAATAATAAGTTGAGGCGTATAATTTCCTTGAGAATTCATCATTTGAGAATAATCTCGTTGTCTTTTAGAAAAAGATGCTTTACTAAAAGGATCTTTCCAACCGATATAATTCCAATAATCAACATGGAACGCTAATGGAATAATATTGGGATTGTTTTCTAAAGCATAGTTTCCTAAAACAGCATCGGCTGGAGGACAACTACTGCAACCTTGTGAAGTAAAAAGTTCGAGAACAGCAAACCCTTTATTGGAAGTTATTAAAGTTACTTTGTTTGTCTCTTTTTTTTCGATTGCATTTTGCAAAGTAAAGCTTGAAATCAACAATGCAACAATAACAATACTTGAATAAAGAATAGTTTGGGGAATTGAGTTTTTCATTGTTATAAATTTTATAATACAAACTTATTGCAATGAAAAAAAACATAATGTCGGGTAGTTTACATTGAAGTAAAAATTGTTTTACAACTTCGTAATATCATCAATCAAAATTTCTTTTCGAGTATAAAAAATCAATTGTTTTTCTTCCATTTCGTTGAGCAATTGCGTTGCCGTTTGGCGTGAAGTACCAATAATTTGAGCAATATCGGCTTGGGTTAAGTAGTTTTCTATAGTGACTTTATTTCCGTCTTTCTTACCTTCTCGTTCCGCCCATTCTTTGATAAAAGTATACAAACGAGTTTTGGCATCTTTGGACATCAAATTAGAATAATTGTTTTTGATGCGTTTCATTTTGAGTCCCACAAACTTGGTGTAGGTCAACGCCAAATTTGGATTCTGCAACATTAAATTTTCAAAGTCAGACATCAAGAAACTACAAATAGCAACTTCATCGGTGAGTGCTTTGGCATATTCGTTGGAATTTTTATCATTTTCTAAAGTCAATTCGCCAAACAAATCCCCTTTCTGAATGATGTCTTTGATGGTTTCGTTACCATCTTCGTCAATTTCTACAATTTTGATATTTCCTTTTTTGAGTAAAAAGATACGAGGCACATCACTCGAAGAGAAATAAATAACATCTCCTTTTTTGGCTTTTTTAAAACCCGTTATAATACACAATTGTTTGACTTGCGACATGCTCAATGTCCAAAATAACTTGTGATCGCGCAAATACCAATATTTTAATTCTTCGGACATAATGATTTCTATTTATTGTCAGCACATTCGCTTTTAAAATTTAAAATGTTTTTCGCCACAGATTCACAGATTTAAAAAATAGATTAAAACAATAATTGACACTGATTTTAAAATTAATCAAGAATAGTTTAACAAGTAAACTAAAAAAGCACTAAAATCTGTGAATCTGTGGCAATTTTTTTAGAAGAGAATGCCTTGATTTATTGTTGTAAATATATATAATTATATGGTAATTAACCTGTAATTATACTTCTTGAAATTACAATTTTCTGAATTTCGCTCGTTCCTTCATAAATTTGTGTAATCTTAGCATCACGCATAAAACGCTCTACATGGTATTCTTTTACGTAACCATTTCCGCCATGTATTTGCACCGCTTCGACAGCAGTATCCATAGCAACTTGCGATGCAAAAAGCTTGGCCATAGCCCCACTAATATCATAATTTTCATGATTGTCTTTGTCCCAAGCGGCTTTCATACAAAGATGTCTTGCGGCTTCAATATTAACAGCCATATCGGCCAACTTGAAAGCAATGGCTTGATGATTACAAATTTCTGTGCCAAAAGTTTTGCGTTCTTTAGAATATTTCAGTGCCAATTCATACGCTCCAGAAGCGATGCCTAGGGCTTGAGAAGCAATTCCTATTCTTCCTCCCGCCAAGGTTTTCATTGCATATTTAAACCCTGAACCGTCGGCGCCTATTCTGTTTTCTTTAGGCACTTTTACATCATTAAAAAGTAGCGAATGCGTATCGGAACCTCGAATTCCTAATTTTTGTTCTTTGGGACCAATCGTAAATCCTGGCATATCTTTGGTCATAATCAAAACGTTGATTCCTCTGCTTTTTTTCTCAATATCGGTTTGTGCAATAACAATATAAAATGACGCCGTATTTCCGTTTGTAATCCAGTTTTTTGTGCCATTGACCAAGTAATAATCGCCCATATCTATCGCAGTAGTTTTTTGCGAAGAAGCATCACTTCCTGCTTCGGGTTCACTCAAGGCAAACGCACCATGAATTTCGCCTGAAGCCAATCGAGGCAGCCATTGTTGTTTTTGCTCTTCGGATCCATATTCTTCGAGTCCCCAACAAACCAACGAATTATTTACAGACATTATTACCGAAGCCGATGCGTCTACTTTAGAAATTTCTTCCATGGCAATAACATAAGAAATCATATCCAAACCGCTTCCACCATATTTGGGATCGACCATCATGCCCATAAAACCCAATTCCCCCATCTTTTTGATTTGTTCAGTTGGGAAAATTTGTTTCTCATCTCTTTCGATTACGCCTTCCCATAATTCGTTTTGAGCAAAATCTCTAGCAGCTTGTTGAATCATCAAATGCTCTTCTGTTAGTCTAAAATTCATATTTTTATAGAATAATTTGGTTTTGGATAAAAAATAGACCCAAAGATACATTTTTATACTATTATTTTAAATTTTGGATTGTAAATTTGGAGAATGAAAAAGGTGCATTATAATGTAATCGGTGTGATGTCTGGCACCTCACTTGACGGTGTAGATTTGGCTCATATTGAGTTCGAATTACTGGATAATAAATGGAATTTTTCAATTTTCGAAAGCGAAACCGTAGTTTATAATCAAGATTGGATACAAAAGCTCAAATCGGCTGTCGCGTATTCTGAAATCGACCTAATCAAGCTCAACCAAGAATACACCAGGCTTCTCGCTCAAATAATCACAACTTTTATCGACACGAATAAAATCCAAAACCTTGATGCCGTTTGCTCGCACGGACATACCATTTTGCACCAACCCGAAAATGGCTACACCTTACAAATTGGTAATTTACCCGAAATAGCTACATTGACAAAACAAAATATTGTTTGTGATTTTCGAGTTCAAGATGTACAATTGGGTGGACAAGGCGCACCACTGGTTCCTATTGGAGACCAATTGTTATTTTCGGACTATGATTTTTGCCTGAATTTGGGTGGCTTTTCGAATATTTCTTTTGAAGAAAAAGGCAAACGCATTGCTTTTGATATATCTCCAGTTAATACCGTTTTGAATTATTTTGCCAATCAATTAGGATTTGATTATGATGACCAAGGGAAAATGGCCCGTTCAGGGAAAACAAACACCAAATTATTAAAAGAACTAAATGCTTTAGACTATTATCAAAAAGCATTTCCTAAATCACTAGGGTTTGAATTTGTAAAAACTATTATTTTACCTTTAATAGAAAAATATGAAATTGCAATTGAGGATAAAACAGCTACTTTCGTAGAACATATCGCCCAGCAAACTGCTTTTGTTTTACCCAACAATAAAAGCAAAATACTGATTACCGGTGGCGGGGCATATCATGATTTTTTAATAGAAAGAATACAATTGTATAAGCCCGAAATGCAAATTACGATTCCAGAAACTACTATTTTAGAGTACAAGGAAGCTTTAATATTTGCGCTGCTGGGGGTTTTAAAAATACGCAACGAGATTAATGTATTGAGCAGTGTTACTGGGGCCAAAGAAGATCATTCTTCTGGAATTATATATTAATTGTCTTACAAAGATTTAGCTTTCGTATAGAAAAGTGTGATTATTTACATTTATTCATATGAAAAAGTGTAATTCATGAAAAAGTTTTTATGGAAAAATTTGAAAACAAAAATGCCATTCGAATGTCGATGAACAAATTCAGAAAAGAAGACTGGCTAACGAATGTTCCTTTGTATGCCGTTAACGGGATTGTAGATGAAAATTTAGTAAAATGAAAAACTCAAAATCCTCAAATTTATTTAATGGCTTTTTTGAAAGTGAAAAAGCGGGTGGATTAATCTTAATCGCTTGTACCATAATTTCATTAGTAATAGCAAATTCAATTTTTGGAGATTCCTATCTCCAGTTTTGGCATACCAGCTTAGGTGGAAAGCCCCTTGAATATTGGATTAACGATGGGTTAATGACTATTTTCTTTTTACTCATTGGTCTAGAGTTAGAAAGAGAGATTTATATTGGGGAACTATCCGATTTTAAAAATGCGTTGCTACCCATTTTTGCAGCTTTGGGCGGCATGATTGTTCCTGCGGGTATTTATTTGTATTTTAATTTTGGCACATCAACTCAATCAGGAGCAGGAATCCCAATGGCAACCGATATCGCTTTTGCCTTAGGAATTTTGTCTTTATTAGGAAAAAAAGTGCCCGTTTCTCTAAAAATATTTTTGACAGCCTTGGCGGTAATTGATGACTTAGGAGCCATTTTAGTCATTGCTTTATTTTATACTAAAACCATTTTTTGGATAAACCTTTTAATCGCATTGGGGATTTTTGGCTTTTTACTTATTCTTAATCGATTAAAAGTTAGAAACTTAATTCCTTATTTATTTGGCGGAATACTCATGTGGTATTTTATGCTCCATTCGGGTGTTCATGCCACGATTACTGGAGTATTACTGGCTTTTGCTATTCCGTTTGGGAATGGAGACGAAAAGTCAACTTCTTATATTTTACAGCATTTTTTACACAAGCCAGTAGCCTTTTTCATCCTTCCCTTGTTTGCTCTCGCCAATACCGCGATTAGTTTAAACGGAGATTTAGGCGAAATTCTAACCCAGCAGTATAGCATAGGAATTGCTACAGGACTCATTGTGGGTAAGCCTTTAGGGATTTTTGTGCTTAGTTTACTAGCGGTTAAATTAGGGGTTTGCCAACTCCCTTCAGACTTAAATTGGAAATCAATTTTAGCAGTTGGTTTTTTGGGAGGAATAGGCTTTACTATGTCTATTTTTGTAACGCTGTTAGCTTTTGAAGACGCTACCATTATCAATAACACAAAATTTGTAATTATACTTTCCTCTTTAGTAGCGGGAACTATTGGTTATTTAGGTCTAAAAATAAGCTTGAAAAGAAAGGTCTAAACATTTAATTTAACAACAATTTTTAGTACATTTCGACGTTTTTAGAACTAGCACAAATAAACTTTCTCGAGGCAAAGCCAGGAGTTTTTTGCATAATACTAATTACTCCAATTTTTACAATTTTAAAATCTGTGAAATCCGTGGCAAAAAAAAACGAAGCAAAGCTTCGATAAATTAAATCTAAACAGATTAATCCATTACCAATGAGTTTTGACAATTCTTCAGACCAAAAAAAATCATTACTCCTTTCCACACTTTTGTTTGGAACTTTACTATTGATTTTATTTTTTATCCGATTTTGGCCTCCTGCCAACCTCGAAGAGTTAACTGGTGGTGGCGGTGGTGGCGGAGTTAGCATCAATTTTGGTGACAGCGATTTAGGTTCAGGAGCCAATTATAAAAGTGAGGTTTTAGACGTTCAAAATAAAGCCAAACAAACCCCTTCAAAAAACACACCCGAAGAAGCTATTTTATCTCAAGAAAACACCTCAGAAGAAAGTGTTGTGATTCCCCAAAAAGAAAAACCGCTCAAACCTAAACCCATTCTAAAAGAAGAACCAAAACCTGTAGTTGTGAAACCTAAGGTTTCTAATAACACCAATGATGCGCTATCGAGTATTATGAAAGGTTCCAATAAAGGAGGCGATGGTGATGACAAAACAGCAGGTAATAAAGGAAAAGCGAACGGAAGTTTAGGCTCTAACGGCTATTCCGGCACTGGCGGTTCTGGTGGTGGAACCGGCGGAGGAAATGGAACGGGTAATGGAATTGGAACTGGAAGTGGCTATGGCGCTGGAACTGGTGGAGGTTCTGGTAATGGAACAGGATATTCTTTAGGTAACAGAAAAGCAATTTCTAAACCTAAGCCTAATAGTGATTGCAGCAACGAAACTGGAGTAGTAGTTGTAGAGATTACAGTCGATAAAAACGGAAATACTACAAATGCAGTTGCAGGAATAAGAGGCACTACAATTACTGCAAAATGCTTAAAAGACCAAGCCAAAATGGCTGCTATGAACACCAAATGGAGTGCCAGTGGCGATGCGCCCGAAAAGCAAGTAGGCAAGATTATCTATAATTTCAATTTGAATTAAAAATGACCCATAAACAAAAACTATTCATCTGGTTTTATACCCTATTAACTTTTGGAACTATAAACGCACAAGACAAATCCTATTTAGACAAAAATAAACCAACTGAAGAACGAATCGATTTGCTCCTTAAGCAAATGACTCTGGAGGAAAAAGTGGGTCAAATGAACCAATACAATGGTTTTTGGGAAGTTACAGGACCCGCTCCCAAAGGAGGCAATGCAGAACTTAAATACAAACACCTGCGTGAAGGCTTGGTAGGTTCGATGCTATCGGTAAGTGGTGTAAATAAAGTAAAAGCGGTTCAAAAAATTGCTGTTGAAGAAAGCCGATTAGGTATTCCATTAATTTTTGGATTGGATGTCATCCACGGATTCAAAACGTTGAGTCCAATTCCGCTAGCCGAAGCCGCAAGTTGGGATTTGGAAGCCATAAAAAAATCAGCGCAAATAGCAGCTGACGAAGCTTCGTCAGCAGGAATAAACTGGACATTTGGTCCCAATGTAGATATTGTAAATGATGCTCGTTGGGGACGGGTTATGGAAGGTGCAGGAGAAGATCCTTATTTAGGGAGTAAAATTGCAACAGCAAGAATTACAGGATTTCAAGGCGATACAAAAGCCGATTTGTCAAGAATAAATACGATTGCAGCCTGTGCCAAACATTTTGCTGGATACGGTTTTGTGGAAGCGGGACGAGAATACAACACAGTAGATATGAGTATTTCGAAACTTTACAATACTGTTTTACCTCCGTTCAAAGCAGCCGCCGATGCAGGAGTTCGCACTTTTATGAACGCTTTTAACCTATTGAATGGGGTTCCTGCTACTGGAAATAGCTTTTTGCAAAGAGACATTCTAAAAGGAAAATGGAATTTTGATGGCTTTGTAGTTTCAGACTGGGGTTCGATTCGTGAAATGATGCAACATGGCTATGCCAAAGACAGTAAAGACGCCACTCAAAAAGCAGTTATGGCAGGTTCAGATATGGATATGGAATCCTATTTTTATGTGTCAGAATTAGCTAATTTGGTCAAATCAGGCAAAGTAAAAGAAGCGTTGGTTGATGATGCGGTTCGCAGAATTCTACGTGTGAAATTTGATTTAGGTTTGTTTGATGATCCGTATAGTTATTGTGATGAAAAGCGTGAAAAAGCAACCTTGTATAGCAAAGCCAATAATGACGGTGTTTTAGATATGGCAAAAAAATCGATTGTACTTTTGAAAAACGCTCCCTCTCCTTCGGGGAGGGCTGGGGAGGGGATACTTCCTTTAAAAAAATCAGGTCAAAAAATAGCTTTGATTGGTGCTTTGGCAAACGATAAAAATAGCCCTTTAGGTAGCTGGAGAGTTGCCTCTGATGACAATACCGCCGTATCAGTTCTCGAAGGAATGCAACAATACAAAGACAACACATTAACATTCGAAAAAGAAACCGATTTAGTTATTGGAAAAACTTCATTTGTAGAAGAATTAGTTTTTAACACCACCGATACTAGCGGATTTGAAGCCGCCAAAAAAGTAGCTGCCAGTGCCGATGTTGTGGTTATGGTTTTGGGCGAACATGGTTTTCAAACAGGCGAAGCACGTTCTAGAACCAATTTGGAGTTGCCAGGCAATCAACAGGAATTATTAGAAGCTGTTTTTAAAGTTAACCCTAATATTGTTTTAGTTTTGAATAACGGAAGACCACTAGCCATTCCTTGGGCTGCAAAAAATATTCCTGCGATTGTTGAAGCTTGGCAGCTAGGGACACAAACTGGAAATGCAGTAGCTCAAGTATTGTATGGCGATTACAATCCAAGTGGAAAATTGCCCATGTCTTTTCCGAGAAACGTAGGTCAATGCCCGATTTATTATAATAATTTCAACACAGGGAGACCAGTAAATAGTGAAAAAAACGTGTTTTGGTCACATTATAGTGATGTAGAAAACAGTCCGCAATTTCCATTTGGATTTGGGTTGAGTTATACCACTTTCGAGTATAAAAATCTTAAAATAAACAAGACTAATTTTGCAAAAGGAGAACCCATAACGATTTCTGTAGAAGTAAGCAATACAGGAAATTTTGACGGAAAAGAAGTCGTACAATTATACATTCAAGATGTAGCAGCTAGTATCGCTAGACCAGTAAAAGAATTAAAAGGTTTTGAATTAGCGGAACTCAAAAAAGGGGAAACTAAAACCATTCGTTTTACTTTAACAGACAAAGAATTAGGTTTTTTTGATAACGATGGAAATTATTTGGTTGAAGAGGGAAGTTTTAGGATTATGGTTGGAGGAAATTCTGACAAAGTCATAGAAAGTTCTTTTGAGTTGGAGTAAGTTTATCAAAATTGTATAAAATAAAATACCTCGAAATACCTTACTAGTCCAAACAAAAATAAATTTCACAGCTAAGAAGATGCTTTTGGCTCTTGCTCACTTTTTATAAAACTTTTGAAATTTAGCAAAAAAGAGCATTAAATCATATATTTGTGTAGATTAAAATCTATAAAAATGAAAACTCAAAATAGAAAAGTAGTTTTTAGAAGTGAAAAAGAAACTTCTAGTCTTATTATAGCAGGAAAGAAAGCGGCACAAAAAGCTATAAGAGAAAATAGAATTTTAGGTTTAACTTTTTCCTTTACTAAAGGAAACAAAGTCTATAAAGAACAAGGAAATGGTGAAGTAGTTTTTGTAAAACCAATTGCAGAAAGAAAATCTTTGAATATAAAGAAAGGAACTATTTTATATGTCAAGTCAAAATAGAGTTCGTATTTATGCTGGACCAAATGGTTCTGGCAAAAGTTCACTTTATAAAGTAATTAGCAAAGAATACATTTCAGGAATCTTTGTTAACGCTGATGAAATTGAAAAGCAATTAAAAACTATCGGCTTTGTTGATTTAACAGAATTCAACTTAAAGGTTGATATCAATCAATTAGAACACTTTAAAAATCTTCCATCAAGCCTGTCATTAATTAAAAAAGCGATAGACGAAGGGTTTACGATTGATATTGTTGTTAAAGATAATTTTATTCTCAACAAACCAAAATCTACTAACAGCTACGAAGCTGCTTTTGTTGCTTCTTTTATTAGATACGCATTACTTAACGAAAAAAGAAACTTCACTTATGAGACTGTAATGAGTAACCGTTTCAAATTGGAAGAAATAAATAATGCAAATCAGTTGGGTTATAAAACATACCTTTATTTTATATGTACCGATGATTTTGAAAAAAATATTGAGCGTGTAAAAAATAGAGTTTTTAAAGACGGTCATGATGTAGATGAAGAAAAAATAAAGAGTCGTTATTTTAAAACTTTAGAGAATTTGGCTGATGCAATAAAGTTGGCACATCGTGTTTACATATTTGACAATTCAGGCAATAAATATGAACTTATAGCTGAAATTTATCAAGGAACTGCTTTTAGATTTAATACTACTTCAATTCCTGAATGGTTTGAAAAATATGTTTATGATAAATTTAAATTTTGAGAAAAAATTTGGATAACACATATAAACATATCTATCTTTACATTTTTTAAATAAATTACTAATGGCAGTATTATCAGAGCGTATTGAAACTTCAAAATTAAATTCGGCAGTAAATATGCTAAAGGTAATTGCCCACCCAGTGAGATTGGCTATTGTAGATATTCTGACTGTAAATAAAAAAATGACCGTGCTCGAAATTCAAGAAGCCTTGCAAATAGAACAAGCCATTGCCTCACAACATTTGACTTTGATGGAAGACAAAGGCGTGCTGATTTCCGAAAAAGTAAGCAGAAACAAATATGTTTCACTTCGTTTTCCCAATATGAAAAACATTATCATTTGTTTGGAAAACTGTTGTAACGAACACTAAAAAAATATATCAAAAACATATAAACATAACTATCTATAAATGGAATATATTGGCTTTTTATTGGGTATCCTAATCGGAATATCGCTAGGATTAATTGGCGGTGGGGGTTCGATATTGACCATACCTGTTTTGGTATACATTATGGGAATTTCGCCAAGCAACTCGACAACTTATTCCTTGTTTATTGTGGGAGTGGCTACACTCATCGGAAGCATTAAGGGAATAAAAGATAAGATGTTAGATTACCAAATCGCCATTTATTTTGGTGTACCCAGCATTGTATCTATTTTCATCATGCGAAAATATATCATGCCCATGCTACCAGAAACTTTGTTTACTATAGCCGATTTTTCAATAACCAAAGACTTGGCTATTATGCTTGTCTTTGCAATTCTTATGATTGTGGCTTCGTTTTCTATGATTAAAAAAGAAATACCTATTCAAGGATTGCAAACAAAAATAAACGCCAAAGAAATTATTTTAAAAGGAATTGTAGTAGGTGTTTTGACAGGATTCGTAGGAGTTGGCGGTGGATTTCTAATTATTCCTACCCTCCTATTTGCAGCAAATTTGCCAATGAGAAAAGCCGTAATCACTTCACTATTGATTATTACTTTTAATTCGTTAATTGGTTTTGCAGGAAGTCTCAATTCATATCCAATTGATTGGGAATTTTTGATTGAATTTACTGGTTTTGCAGTTGTGGGGATTCTTATTGGAATGTATTTTAGCCAAAAAATAAGCAACGAAAAACTAAAACCCATTTTTGGTTGGTTTATACTCATAATGGGGATTTATATACTCATTAAAGAAACATTAATTTAAATAATAATTAAATAAAACTAGAAAAGTATGATAGAATTAATCAAACAGCCTTGGCATTGGGTAATAGCTGGAATCTTAATTGGACTAACTGTCCCGACATTATTACTCATTGGCAATAAAAAATTCGGAATTTCATCCTCACTGAGACATATTTGTGCGATGTGCATCCCAGCCAATATTCCGTTTTTCAAATACGATTGGAAAAAAGAAATGTGGAATTTATTTTTTGTTGCTGGAATTTTTCTGGGTGGAATTATTACAAGCCAATTTTTAAGCAATCCCGAAGCTATTGTAATTTCAGAAAGGACCCAAGCCAGTTTAGCCGATTTAGGCGTTTCCGATTTTAGTAATCTAATGCCCTCTGATATTTTTAACACCGACCAAATTTTTACACTTAAAGGATTTATTTTCTTTGTTTTGGGAGGTTTTTTGGTTGGTTTTGGCACTAGATATGCTGGCGGTTGCACCAGTGGCCATGCCATTATGGGATTGTCAACATTACAACTTCCGTCGCTTATTGCTACCATCTTTTTTATGATTGGAGGCTTTTTTTCGACACATGTTTTATTACCCCTAATTTTTAAAATATTATAAAATGGAATCAAAAAAATCAAATACAATTCGGCATCAAGATGCTATCTGCACGAATGAATCCAAGGTAGAACATCCTTTTTGGCATAACCTTAAATACCTATTTGTAGGTACCCTTTTTGGAATCGTATTCGTAAAAGCAGAAATCATCAGTTGGTTTCGAATTCAGGAAATGTTTCGCTTACAATCTTTTTTTATGTATGGTGTCATTGGCACTGCTGTTTGTGTCGGAATGATTTCGGTTTGGATTATCAGAAAATTTAATATCAAAACCCTATCTGGCGAAACTGTAAAATTGGAAGACAAAAAATTTAATAAAGGTCAAATTTATGGTGGATTGCTTTTCGGAATGGGCTGGGCAATTACAGGAGCTTGTCCAGGACCTTTGTTTGCTCAAATCGGAAGTGGCTTTTTTGTAGTGCTTATTACGCTACTTTCAGCTCTTGCAGGAACTTGGACTTATGGGTATTTTAGAGAAAAGCTACCTCATTAATTGAAGTTTTAATTGTTGGATTTACGAACAAAACGAAAGAAAAATTAGCCACAGATTCACAGATTTTCAAAAATGTTTTTTAATCTGTGAATCTATGGCGAAAAACAATTGATAAAAAAAAAGACAATATGGAAAATTCAACCTTCAAAATAGAACAAATTTACACCGGATGCTTAGCACAAGGTGCATATTATATTACCTCCAATAACGAAGCTGCGATTATCGACCCGCTGCGGGAAACACAACCCTATCTCGACCGATTGAAGCGGGATAATGTAACGCTAAAGTATATTTTTGAGACTCATTTTCATGCTGATTTTGTGAGTGGTCATGTCGATTTAAGCCAAAAAACAAACGCGCCTATTGTGTACGGACCCAACGCCTATTGTGAGTTTGAATGTATTTCAGCTACCGATGGACAACTATTTCGAGTAGGAAATATCCAAATTAAAACAATTCACACTCCTGGACACACCATGGAAAGTACTTGCTTTTTATTGATAGACGAAAACGGAAAAGAACAAGCGCTGTTTAGTGGCGACACCCTTTTTATTGGTGATGTTGGAAGACCTGATTTGGCTCAAAAAGCAGCATCCATGACCCAAGAACAATTGGCAGCCACACTATTTCATTCCCTTCGAAAAAAAATAATGACTTTGCCAGACGATGTAATTGTATATCCAGCACATGGCGCAGGCAGTGCCTGTGGAAAAAACATGAGTAAAGAAACAATTTCTACCATTGGAGATCAGAAAAAATCGAACTATGCCTTGCGTTCGGATATGACCGAAGCCGAATTTGTGAGCGAAGTAACCGATGGTTTGTTACCTCCTCCCATGTATTTTGGTGCCAATGTAGCCATGAACAAGAAAGGATATGACAGCTTTGAAAACGTGTTCAACAATGGAATGAAAGCCTTAACCGCTCAAGAATTTGAGACCATTGCAGAAGAATCGGATGCTTTAATTTTAGATACACGGGCAAATACAGACTTTTGGAAAGGATTCGTACCACAATCTATAAACATTGGCATCAAAGGTGATTTTGCTCCTTGGGTAGGTGCATTGGTGGGCGATGTAAAACAAGCTCTACTTTTGATAACCGATTTGGGACAAGAAGCAGAAACCGTTACAAGACTAACAAGAGTAGGATTTGATCATCTTTTGGGCCATTTGGAAGGTGGTTTTGATTCGTGGAAAAATGCCAATAAAGAAATTGATACCATCAAAAGAATCTCCTCTGAACAATTTGCAAAGAAAGTAAAAATCGGAAAAAGTAAAGTAATTGATGTTCGAAAAGAAAGCGAATACAAAGCCGAACACATTGAGGAAGCCTATAGCCGTCCTTTATCAGAAATCAATCATTGGATTAAAGAAATTGACACTAATGAACCTTTTTATTTGCATTGCGCTGGAGGCTACAGAAGCATGATGGCAGCTAGTATTTTACAAGCAAGAGGCTTTAGAAATTTTACAGAAATAGAAGGCGGTTTTCAAGCTATTAGCCAAACCGATGTTCCAAAATCAAATTTTGTTTGCCAAAGTAAGGTTTTGCGTGAAGGTTAGAAACGAATGTTTTAAGTTAAAAAGATTTCAGATTGCAGATTTCAGATTTTGTATATGTCGATAGAATTTTATAAAAACGAGTTGAAAATCTGCAATCAAAACAAAATCCTTACTTCGGACTCGTAGCAATCACAAATTTAAGATTGTTCTTCACCCCTATTTGCAACACATCGACTAAATCCTGTACTTGCAGATTGAATGGAATTCTAACAATAACGGTTTGGTCTTTTTCGGTGTTCATTTTAGACATCAACGTAGTTTCCAATTCTTCGAAAGAAACGGGCTGTTTGTCGATGTAGAATTTCTTGTCTTCGGTAACCGATAAACTGATGTACTGCTTGTTGGTTTTCTCATTAGATTTTGCTTTTGGCAAAGTCATTTTAATCACATTGGGATTAGCCAAAGTAGATATAATCAAGAAAAACAACAACAAGAAAAACATAATGTCACTCAATGATGAAGTAGCCACTTCGGCATGAAACCTTCTTTTTCGTTTTATGGACATGTGTTAGGCTTTTTGGATAATATTGACAAACTCCAGAATTTGCTTTTGAATTTTCAAAGCAAAATTATCAATCTTTCCGTTTAACAAATGATACCCACTATAGGCAATAATTCCTACCAAGAGTCCAGCACCACTACTGATCATTTTTTCGTATAATCCGCCCGAAATATTACCAATACTAATATTTTCGGTAACCGAAATGCTATAAAATATTTTGATAACTCCGGAAATTGTTCCAATAAAACCCAAGGTTGGTGCAATACCCGCAATAAGTCCAAGATGTCCAAGATGCTGTTCCATTTCGCCAATTTCGATATCGGCTGCACGATCCATATTCGATTCTATTTCACTAATTGGTCTTCCAATCACAAGAAGTCCTTCTTTAATAATATTTCCTGAAGCTGTGTTGCTCCTTTCGGCAATAGAACGAGCCAAATCTATGTTTCCAGAATTAAGATGATCTCTCACATCTCGCATCAAAAGAGCATCAATTTTAGATGCTTTATTCACATATAAATAACGTTCTATAATGACATAAAACGTATAAAACAATAAAACAGCAATTGGAATTAAGAAAAAACCACCTTTCAAAATAAATTCTAAAACAGAGATTTCGGTTTGAGGAACAATATTTTCAACAACTGCATTTGCAGCAACGTTGGCAATAGTATCCGCTTGTAATTGTAGTAAACTAAACATATCGTATTATTTTATTCATTAATTGTAAAAAATATTTCAATTTTGCAATAAAGATACTTTTCGATCTATTACTAAACTAAAAAAATCGAAAAATATTTTAATTCTCCACTTTTTTATTCGACAAATGAACTATCAAGAAACAACAAAATGGATGTTTAATCAATTGCCCATGTACCAATTGCAGGGAGCATCTGCCTATAAAAAAGATTTAACCAATGCCTACTTACTGGCAAATCACCTCAAAAATCCACAAGTTAAACTAAAATGCATTCATGTAGCAGGAACCAATGGTAAAGGATCTACATCGCATATGTTGGCTTCAATACTTCAGGAAGCTGGGTATAAAGTAGGTTTATATACATCGCCACATTTAAAGGATTTTAGGGAGCGAATCAAAATTAATGGTGAAATGATTTCGGAAGAGTTTGTTTGTGATTTTATAACTAAAAATAAATCATTTTTTGAAGAAAATGATATGAGTTTTTTCGAAATGTCAGTTGGTTTGGCTTTCGAATATTTTGCCCAAGAAAAGGTTGACATTGCCATTATTGAAGTGGGAATGGGCGGAAGATTGGATGCAACCAATGTAATTACGCCATTAATTTCTGTAATAACAAATATTGGACTAGACCATACCCAATTTTTAGGAAATACGTTAGAAGCCATAGCATTTGAAAAAGCGGGAATAATTAAACCCAAAATTCCAGTTGTCATTGGAGAATATACTAATGAAACAAAAACTGTATTTTTAGCAAAAGTCAAAGAAAACAAGTCGAAAATCTATTTAGCGTCTGATTTAATTCAAGAAAATTTTCTCTCAGATTTAGTGGGAGATTATCAAGTTCACAATAAGAAAACAGTCGTTCAAACTATCTCAATTTTGAACGATAATTTAACATTTAAAATTACAGATTCCAATATAAAAAAGGGATTGTTAAAAGTTAAAGTCAATACAGGACTTGAAGGAAGATGGCAACAACTGGGAGAATTTCCAAAAATTATTTGCGATACAGCGCATAATAAAAACGGACTGGAAATAGTGATGAAACAAATTCAAAAAGAAAAGTTTGACAATTTACATATCGTTTTAGGAGTAGTAAACGATAAAGATTTGGACGAAATATTGCCCTTATTCCCAACTGATGCCATTTATTATTTCTGCAAACCCAATATTCCACGAGGATTAGATGCGGAAATTTTAAGACAAAAAGCAATAGCTTACAAACTAAATGGAGATATATATAACTCTGTTACTGATGCTTACATAAAATCTACGAAAAAAGCTACGAAAAATGACTTTATTTATATTGGCGGAAGTACCTTTGTAGTCGCCGAATTACCTTTAAATAAAGGAAAGTTTTAAAAAATAATTTTTTTGATGTAAATAAATCCTTGTTTTTTTTTAATTAATTGATTTTAAATGTATTATATTTAATTTCAATTTTTATTAATTAATCATTTAAATCTTAAATCATTATGAAGAAAAACAAAATTTTAGTATTAGGAATGGCATTATTTTCATTTCTATTGAGTAGTATGGGCATTCACGCCCAAGAAGATCCAAAACCTGTATTTATTACAGTTACCACAATGTATCGAAATCTAGATGTTGCTGACCGAGAAAATTGGCGAAAAACTGAACAAGAATACTTTGACAAAGTAATCAATAAGAATGATTTAATTATTGGCACCGAAATTCTTACCCATTATTACACTGCCAATAGTGCTGAAATATTATTTGTTACTGCATATAAAACATGGGAAGACATTGAGAAATCTGATGCTATTTCAGGGGAATTAATAAAAAAAGCTTGGCCAGACGATAAAACTAGCAAAGAGTTTTTTGACAAAAAAAGGAGCTTTTACACAACCCTGCATTCAGATGAAATTTACACCTCACAACCTATGTTTGGTGGAAAAGAATTAAAAACAGATTCCAAAGAACCTATGATTGTATATGTTCGCAAATCACAATTGTCGATGAACGGTCAAGGAAAAGGATTGAAGGAATACAATGAGAAGGTAACATTAAAGAATCCTTATATCAAAGCCTATTACCCTCACCGTCACGCTTGGGGAGCAGACAGTCGAGAATTTATCGAAGCTTTCTTTTACGATTCTATGTCAGATTTAGACAAATCAAGCGACAAAGTTGATGAATTAATTAAAATCGCTTGGCCAAAAGAAGCAGATAGGAAAGCCTTTTTTGATGAAATGGATAAAGCATTTACAGGACTTCATGGCGATTATATCTATCGAAATGAACCAACAATGAGAAAATAAGGGTCAAAAAAAGTAAACAAACTCCATTTCTTACTTTAGAATGGAGTTTGTTATCATTTTATTAAACTTAACAAATTATATTTCAAGCAAATACAAAATATTCGAAAATAATATTAAATTTCCGGAAAAATGTTTTGCAAAAGAAAAAAACCAACCTATATTTGCACCCACAAACTAGTTCACTGAACACTTATAAAAATAAAAGTTTAGTGAGGTAATTAGGGCGATTAGCTCAGCTGGTTCAGAGCACCTCGTTTACACCGAGGGGGTCGGGGGTTCGAACCCCTCATCGCCCACAAGTTTACAAACAAATAGTTTCAAAACCCTATAAATCTTATGATTTATAGGGTTTTTTCTTTTGCGCATATACCAAATTATTCATTCAATCTTAATTGGAAAGGGACAAAATCGA
>JAYVIN010000079.1:0-3490 GCA_043770135.1 Flavobacterium sp.
GCGGATATGGTGAAATTGGTAGACATGCCAGACTTAGGATCTGGTGCCGCAAGGCGTGTAGGTTCGAGTCCTATTATCCGCACAAAAAAAGCTTCTCAATCGAGAAGCTTTTTTGTTTGAATGGTATATTCATTTTTATTCTGGATCATTCATTTTGAAAGTATCCATAAAAGCAGTCGTATAATCTCCAGAAATATATCTTGGATCATCCATTAATTGTCTATGGAAAGGGATGGTTGTTTTTATACCTTCAATCACAAATTCATCTAAGGCACGTCTCATTTTACTAATTGCTTCTTCACGTGATTGGGCAGTTGTAATTAGCTTTGCAATCATTGAGTCGTAATTTGGCGGAATTGTATATCCTGAATATACGTGAGTATCTAAACGAACTCCGTGCCCCCCTGGCATATGCAATGTTGTGATTTTTCCTGGCGAAGGTCTGAATTCATTATACGGATCTTCGGCATTAATACGACATTCTATTGCATGTAATTGTGGTAAATAATTTTTACCTGAAATTGGTATTCCTGCAGCTACCGATATTTGTTCTCTAATTAAATCATAATCAATAACCTGTTCGGTAATAGGATGTTCAACTTGAATACGAGTATTCATTTCCATGAAATAGAAATTGCGGTGTTTGTCAACTAAAAACTCTACCGTTCCAGCTCCTTCATATTGAATAAATTCAGCCGCTTTGACTGCCGCTTCTCCCATTTTTTGACGTAATTCATCAGTCATGAATGGAGAGGGAGTTTCCTCAGTCAGTTTTTGATGACGACGTTGTACAGAGCAGTCTCTTTCAGAAAGGTGACAAGCTTTTCCATAAGAATCCCCAACAACTTGTATTTCAATATGTCGAGGTTCTTCGATTAATTTTTCTAAATACATTCCGTCATTTCCAAAAGCCGCAGCCGATTCTTGACGAGCACCTTCCCATGCTTTTAGTAATTCGTCTGCTGCCCAAACAGCACGCATTCCTTTTCCACCCCCTCCAGCAGTTGCTTTAAGCATTACAGGATATCCAAATTTTTCTGCAATTTTTTGAGCTTCTTCAAATGATTCCAAAATACCTTCGGAACCAGGTACGCAAGGAACTCCGGCTGCTTTCATTGTGGCTTTTGCCGAGGCTTTATCACCCATTTTATCAATCATTTCTGGGGAAGCTCCAATAAATTTAATACCGTGTTCTTGACATATTTTTGAAAATTTAGAATTTTCAGAAAGAAATCCATATCCTGGATGTATTGCATCTGCATTTGTAATTTCGGCAGCTGCAATAACATTTGACATTTTTAAATAGGACAAATTACTTGGTGGTGGACCAATACAAACGGCTTCATCCGCAAACTTTACATGTAAACTTTCGGCATCAGCAGTGGAATAAACTGCCACGGTTTTGATACCCATTTCTTTACAGGTTCTAATGATGCGAAGGGCTATTTCACCCCTATTTGCTATTAATATTTTTTTAAACATAATCTTTTAATTAGATAATTAGACAAAGGTCCATTAGACATTAAATTATGAAGTTAAGCATAAAACTTCTGACTTCTGACTTCTAACTTCTAACTTTTTATGATGGATCTACTAAGAATAAAGGTTGATCATATTCTACTGGAGACATATCATCTACTAAAATTTTAACAATTTTACCCGAAACCTCGGATTCAATTTCGTTAAATAATTTCATAGCTTCAATTACACAAAGAACATCCCCTTTTGCAAAGGTACTGCCCACTTCAACAAACATAGGTTTGTCTGGTGTTGGTTTTCTATAGAAAGTGCCAATAATTGGCGATTTAATAGTAATGTAATTAGAATTTTCAGCTTCTGCTGCTACTGGAGTAGGCGCTGGAGGAGCAATTTGTTGAGGCACAACCGATTGTTGAATGACTGGTTGAGCAGGCATTTGTTGAACATAGGTAGTTTCATTTACATTGCCTTCTAAAGTTGTTCTGATAGTGATTTTTACATCATCCATTTCTAATTTAACTTCAGCAACACCTGAATTTGCTACAAATTTGATTAGGTTTTGAATTTCTTTTAAATCCATAATTATTTGTTTTTAGTTTAAATTTATTGTTTATCGTATGCCCATTTTAAGTAAATAGATCCCCAAGAGAATCCTCCTCCAAATGCGGCAAATATAATTGTATCTCCTTTTTTAAATAAATGTTCAAAATCACTAAGAACTAATGGTAAAGTTGCAGAGGTTGTATTTCCGTATCTTTCTATATTCATTAATACTTTTGAATCTTCTAAATTTATTCTATTAGCAATGGCATCAATTATTCTTTTATTTGCTTGGTGTGGTACTAACCATGCAACATCGTCATTGGTCAAACTATTTCTTTTCATAATAATTTCGCAAGCATCGGACATATTGGTAACAGCATATTTAAAAACGGTTTTACCGTCTTGAGAAATATTATGTTGATTGTCTAAAACTGTTTGCTCTGAAGCTGGAAAAAGCGATCCACCTGCTGTCATTTTTAAAAATTCTCTTCCATCGCCATCGGTTCTTAAATACTCATCTTGTAAACCTAAACCTTCGTAATTCGGTTCAAATAAAACAGCTCCTGCTCCATCTCCAAAAATGATACATGTAGCTCTGTCGGTATAGTCTACAATTGACGACATTTTATCCGCTCCAATTAACAATACCTTCTTGTATCGCCCAGATTCTATATAAGCTGCAGCAGTAGACATTCCGAACAAAAAACTAGAACATGCTGATTGTAAATCATAAGAAAAAGCATTTGTTGCTCCGATTTCAGTAGCCACATAAGCTCCTGTAGAAGCTACTGGCATGTCAGGCGTTGCAGTTGCCATGAGTAACAAATCTATTTCTAAAGGGTCTATATTTGCTTTTTTTATTAAGTCTAACGCGGCATTTATAGCTAAAAATGAAGTTCCTTTACTGTCATCTTTTAAAATTCTTCGTTCTTTAATTCCGGTACGGGTAGTTATCCACTCATCATTTGTATCAACTAATGTTTCTAAAATTTGGTTTGTTAAAACATATTCAGGAACATAAGCTCCAACTGCTGTAATTGCTGCTGTGATTTTATTCATTTTCTTCTACTTATTGTATTCAAATGGATGGATTCTAAAATTTTTAAAGGCTATAAAAATACAAAAAAATTATAAAACCTTACTGTTTTAAAACTTCTTATTTACATGAAAATTGCAATCAACAAAAAACTCCCACAAAGTGAGAGTTTGAAATATTATTTACAAAAATAATTAAGCAAGAGCTACAGATTTGTCTATAACGACTTGACCTCTATAATACATTTTACCTTCATGCCAGTATGCTCTGTGGTATAAATGAGCTTCTCCAGTAATAGGACAAGTAGCGATTTGAGCTACAGTAGCTTTGTAATGTGTTCTTCTTTTATCTCTTCTTGTTTTGGAGATTTTTCTCTTAGGATGTGCCATTTACTATATTATTTATCCGTTAATAGTTGCTTTAATTTGTCCC
>JAYVIN010000080.1:0-28181 GCA_043770135.1 Flavobacterium sp.
ATAAGGAAACAAGTTTCTAAATTCAATCTAAAACCGGAAGATTTAGATTTTTCAACTACTTGATTTTTAAGTATAAACAAAAACGTTAGTTAGAATTAATTAAAGTAAAAAAAAAGTCCTGATAAATCTCAGGACTTTTATAGTTTAAAGACTTTCTGTTATTTTTATTCCAAAATAAAACTCACACTCACATTAGCCGTAATTTCTATTTCGCCAACGGCTAGTGTTTCTCTTGGTGCCGCTTCCATATCCATTGCCATAGTTTTCATTGCGTAGATCCTTGGTAGTGGTATATAAACTTGTGAATTATCGGAGATTAAAATTGCTTTTCCCACTTTTTGACCTAAGGCAGAAACAAAATCTTCTGCTTTGGTTTTTGCATCTTTTGTCGCTAACTTTCTAGCTTCGGATTGAATTTGAATTAATTTAGAGGATTTGAATTCTACATTATCAATTCTGTTGATGCCCTCGTTGACTAAACCTTCCATTAATTCGTCATATTTAGACAAATCTTTCAACAAAATTTGAAGCGATTGTGTTGCCATATAATTATGCTTTTTCTTGTCATAATCATAATTTGGGTTTAGAGAAACACGCTGGGTTTGAAAATCTTCTTTGGCAATATTGGATTTTTTTATAAATTTTATAATCGCATCCATTTTTTGGTCATTATCCCTTTTTACTTCAGCGGCTTTTGTTCCTTTTGTTTCAATAGAAATCGAAATTGAAGCTTGGTCTGGAATCACTTTGACTTTTCCTTCACCCGATACGTTAATCATTGGAACTTGCTTGTGTTCTTGTGAATGGGCTAATGAAAGGAATAAAATACTTAAAATTACGATTGCTTTTTTCATGTTTAATTTATTTTTAGATTGTTTTCAAAATGTTTACCAAATCTTATGCCAATTACAATTTCCCTAATTTGAATAACACAAAAAGTATCAAAATAGGAATTGCTAATAGCACTACCATTACTAAGTTGTATTCAATCATCGAAGGTTCTTTAATCAAAGTAATCAGGTAACCACCAATTGCGCCACCAAAATGAGCTGTGTGTCCAATGTTATCATTTTTAGCTTTCATTCCGTAGATGGAATACAACAAATAACCAATACCAAAAAGATAAGCAGGAATAGGAATAACGTAAAACAGCCCTAACATCATATCAGGTTGAATTAAAATAGCCGAATAAATAATGCCAGTAACCGCTCCCGAAGCTCCAATGGCTCTATATCCATAATCGTTTTTATGCATCAATAGCGTTAATAAACTCCCGAAAACTAGACTTCCAATATAAATCAAGAGGAAAGAAGTGTCTCCAAAATAACCAGATACAACAGGAGCAAACATGTAGAGCGTAAACATATTAAAGAACAAATGTCCCATATCGGCATGCAAAAAGCCAGAAGTAAGCATCCTAATATGTTCACCAGATCGGATGCTTCCAATGTGAAATTCATATTTTCTAAAAAAGGAAATATCATTAAATCCTTTATAACTGATAAGAATATTAGCAATAATAATTGCAATCAAAATCATATTCATAACTATAAATTTTTTTTTTTACTGTGCAAAGCTAATTAATATTACAATCGCAAATACAGCAACATCGACATAAACTTTCTACGAAAAGTTTATTTGGGTTATATTTGTCAAAATTTTTTATTTATGCAATTGATTCTTTTTCTGATTATCTACCCCTTTTTGTGGTGCATCTCTTTATTACCATTTCGTTTATTGTACTCATTATCCGATTTTATTTATGTAATCATTTATTATATAATTGGATACAGAAAAAATACAGTTCGAGAAAACTTAGCTTTGGCACTTCCTCATTTGTCTGATCAAGAACGTTTGATAATAGAAAAAAAATCGTTTCGACATCTTTGCGATATTTTTTTAGAAATGATAAAAACAATGACTATTTCTGAAAAACAAATTAGAAAACGTTTTATATTTACCAATCTAGAAGTCTACAAAAGTTTAGAAGCAAAACAAAAAAGCATAGCAATAATGATGGCTCATTATGCCAGTTATGAATGGGCAGTTTCATTGAATTCCTATGTTAATTATGAAGGTTTTGGTATTTACAAAAAGATAAACAATCCTTATTTTGACAAATTAGTACGCAACATTAGATTGAAATTCAAAGCAAAACTCATCACTACAAAAGAAACTATTCCAACAATAATCGAAAACAATAAAGTAAATAAATTATGTACTTATGGCTTTGCTAGTGACCAAACCCCTAGATTACAATCTACTTTTCATTGGCAAAGTTTTATGGGATTAGAAGTTCCAGTTCATACAGGAGCCGAAATGTTGGCTAAAAAATATGGTATGAACGTTATTTTTCTGAGAAACAAAAGAGTTTCTAGAGGGCATTATGAAGGGAGTTTCGAAATTCTATCGGAAAATGCGAAACAAGTTCCAAATTATGAAATTACAGATCAATTTATAAAACTAGTCGAACAGCAAATACTTGAAGCTCCTGAATTTTATTTATGGACGCATAAACGATGGAAACACAGGCGGTAGGTGATTAATCATCGTAAAAATCTCAATAAACCTGTTAAAAACTTTTAGAAAAACTTAGTAAAATTGTTTGTTTATAATTAGGTTTAAATGGCTCTTGAAAAAAATCACCTTTTAAAGTTGCTCGATGCGCTAGCGATACATTTTTAATGATTTTAAATTTGGTTATAAAAAGACCGTCCATCAAACCATTTCTGGTGATTTCAGAAAAGTAATCCGAAGAAACACTCAATCTATATTGCATTTCTAGCCATTTCTTAAATTTTCTATCATACCAAATATTTAATTCAGCACCCAATTTCTTGAAGACAAAAAGATCATAATTATCATTATCATCATACGTCTGTGTATAATATCCTGTGTTAGCAATATCTTGATCTGTTAACCCATAGAGACTAACCGAATATGGAGAAAGCGATAATCTAAAATAATCATTAGGCTGGTATTTGATACCTGGCGATAGTACTGCCTCATAAGGATTAGCAAAACCTTGTGTTTTACCATTTTGATTATAATCTTTAAAAGTGTCACCGTCATAAATCGTGAAAATGGAGGTGTTTGATTTAACAATTAAATTGGCATTCCATTTACTGCTTTTTGATAATGTAACCGAGAAATCGTGCAGCGTTGCCAATTCATCATTAGCTCGTTGAATTCGGTCAGCACCTGTTAATCCTGATTTTTGAACAGCTACATTCCAGTGTAATTCATTGGTCATCGCAAAACGGCTGGTTTCTTTGTAATAATCAAACCCTATATCTATAGCACTCGTTCCTGAAAAGCTTTTTTTATCTGGACCAGATGGCGCATTATATTCTAGAACATTACCCACATTCAACCCTATTGCAAAAGTAAAAGTATAGGCTTTTTGTGGTTCTTCGGTTTCAACTGCAGGAATTGGTTTTGCTTCAAATATTTTATGTTCAACTAAATTCGAATCGTATTTATCGTATTCCGTTCTTTGAACAATAGATTTTAAAATATTGGCTTTAACAACCTTGTTTTTAGAATTAACAGCTGCATAAGTGTATTTTGTGTGATTTTCTTTTAGAATTTTACATCTAATTTCGGTGCTATCTTTTTTAATAATGGCATCTTTTTGAGCCAGTACATTTGCTGTTAAAAACATAAAAAAAAGAAAAGAAAATGTTTTTGGTATTAATTCCATACGTAATAACAAATTTGAATTATTGGCTTTTAATGTAATTTTTTCATGGTGTGAAAATTAGGATAATTTTTAATAACCTAAAATAAAAAAGGAAGTTTTTTAGGCTTCCTTTTCATGATTATTTTTTTCCAGTTGCTAAATCATAACTGCTTATTAGGTCACCTTTTTTAGTGATAGCAGTACAAGTACCGTCTTCAATTTCTAGTGAGAATCCTGCAGCACATCGACCTGATCCAGCTCCAGAACCGGAAGACATAGATCCTGTATTTGTGGCTCCCCAACTCCAAGAGCAAACTAAATCACAAGTTCCATTTGAGCAATCGTATAACGGGATATCACATTCGCCATCAGGACATGAAATTGTAATGGTTTTTCCATCACATCTTTTGGTTACGGTAAACTCTTTGAAAGTAGCTTTACCAGCACTCATAACACTTAAGTCACTAAAACTTGCTTTTCCTGATCCCAATCCAGTTTTAGACACTTTTTGAACTCCTGGTTCACCTATTGAAAATTCAGAAGGAGGAGAATCTGAGCTAGCACCAACTGATACCGGAGGATCAGATGAAACTACCATGTCATGTGATACTGCTATTACAGCTATTTTACCCTCTCTACCTTTATTTAAGGAGCCTTGACTTGGAGTAGTTATTTTGTCTATTGAATTATCCGCTGCACTTACGCTAAAGGAAGAACTTGAATTTGGGGCGGCTTTTCGATTTTTGCCTGCACCTCCTGAACCTGTTAGCGTACCAACACCACCAATATTATCAAAAACAATAGTACAACCGGTTTCTGTTGGTATTACTCGACATTTGATTGTCTTTAAATCATATCCTGAGGTTCTCTCATTTGTATTATTACTTTTTGTTCTGGTTTTTAAAGCTGGTGCTTTCTGAGCAAATAATTGACTTGTAATGCTTGTAAAAGCGATTAGAGCAATTGCTAAAAATTTTATATTTTTCATGGTTTTAGTTTTTAGAGATTTTTAAATAATAAAGGAAGAAGTTAGCTTCCTTTTTCAATTAGGTTTATTTTGGATTATATATTGTTGTATTTGGTTTTTTCTCTCTAGTTAAGCCTTTTCTCTTTTTTTTATTTCGCTATACTTCATTCTATAGAAAGAAAATAATTACTATAATTGCACTTACTAATGGTATTCATGGGTAATGTTTGGTGTCTTCCCAGGCGCTTTACTTGTTTTTAGAGCCTCTTGGGTTTTGGCTTCTCGCTGCTCTTCAATAGTTGTAGCACTACCCGAACTTCTTTCATTACATTGATTACTTTTTGTTCTGGTTTTTAGAGCTTCTTGGGTTTTGGGTTCTTGCTGCTCATCAATAGGTGTAACATTGCCATCCGTTTGACTGACTCTTGCTTTTACATTTTTTTTCAAGTCATAACTCGCTTTAGCAGGAGCTACAGCAGAAACTTCTTGAGCAAATAATTGGTTCGAATAACTAGCAATTACAATGAGAGCAATTGTTAAAATTTTTATATTTTTCATGGTTTTAGGTTTTAGAGATTTTTAAATTAAAACAGGAAGTAGTGAGCTTCCTGTTTATGATTTTATTTTGGATTGTTTGTTGTTGCTGTATTTGGTTTCTTTTCACCTGGCAACCCTTTTTCGTTTATTGCCATTGCTGTACAAGCACCGTCTTGAATTTCTAAAGAAAAACCTACTGAAGAACGACTCAATCCTGTCATACCAGATCCGGTTGAACTTGATCCTGAATTAGACATACCCCAACTCCAAGAACAAACTAAATCAGCGGCTCCATTTGGACAATCGTCTAATGGGATATCACATTCGCCATTCGGGCAATCTATTGTTGTAGTTTTGCCAGCGCATTTTTTGGTAACAGTAAACTCTTTGAAAGTAGCTTTCCCAGCACTCGTAACACTCAAGTCGCTAAAACTTGCTTTCCCTGCACCGCCACCTTTATGAACTCCTGGTTCATCTATTGCAATTTCAGAAGAAGATGAACTAGAACTCGTTTTGCCATATTCTACATGTTTAGATAGCATTGGTGAGGTTTTATCTACTGATTTAGTAACAACAATTTCTGAAACTGATGGAGAAGAAGCCTCGCGATTTTTAGATACTGTTTCTGATAATTGAGGTGAACTTTTATCAAGTTCTTTGGTTATTACAAATGGCTTGTGCATTCTTTTTCCTGTTGGTAATCCGCTAGCGGCATCACGCGGGCTTTTGATTTCAGTTACTGCATTACTGCTTGAACTGACTTCAAAAAATTTAGTCATTGGCTTTGTTGAAGATCTTCTACCTGTTGCTAATCCACTTGCAGCATCTCTTGGCGATTGAACATTGTGCTCTAAAGCAATAATACAACCTCCATCCGTTGGTGTTACTCGGCATACTAAAATAGCTTTCGGAATGTGTTTACCTTGAGCTGCTTTGGCATTATTTGCATCCCAATCATCTGTTGCCATAGTTTTGCCATCTGTTTGACTTACTCTAGCTTTTACATTTTTTTTCAAGTCGTAACTCGCTTTAGCAGGGGCTACAGCAGAAACTTCTTGAGCAAATAATTGATTAGTAAAACTTGTAATTGTAATAAGTGCGATTGTAATGATTTTTGTTTTCATGATTTCTAATTTTTTAAATTGTTTTTAAAATTGTTGATTTTGGTTGTTTATAGTAATAGATACTTTTAGTTTTAAAATTGTTACCCCTAATTTTTATTTTTTTTTAAAGATTCTAATTTTTATTGCTAAAAGAACTTTTACAGCCTTATATCAACTTGCATGAATATTTGTTACCCCTTATTTTATTATTTTTCTCCTTTTATATCTCCGATCTTTAAAAAATTTCCAGAAGTTTTTGAAGTAGGAGTGGGAACAGAATCATTTTTTACTTTATCTCCTGACCATTTAATGTTACTAACATGTTTTTTTTGAGTAGTAGCTTCTCCATTAGCATTATCGGTTTGCTCAGTAGCAACTGAATTAGTTTTTTTGTTTGCATTAGTCAACTTAACTGTATAATGTTGTTTTTCAGTAGTCGCTGCTTTGCCATCACCACCCATTTTCTCAGTTACAATTATTCCGTCTTTCCCTTTTTGAGTAACACCACCTTTAATTTTAGAACTAAGACCAGTATCATTATCAGAAGTGTATTTTCCTGTACCTTTATATTTTATATTTTTTTGGCTTGATTCTATTTTAATGTGTCCATCGGTAGCCTCGGTTTCAGTATCTACTGGAAATTTTTTCATATCATCAGCCGAAACTTTTCTACTTGACGGTTTTTTAATACTGTCATTTTTGGTAACTTGCCCAAAAGTTACCGAACCAAATAATAATGCTCCAAGAAATGCGATCGATTTTTTCATATTACAAAAGTTTTAAAAGTGATAAAAATAATTTATTTGTTACTAAACCTAATTCAAGTATTTATGTGGCCGTTTCTCCTATACATGGTCGTGGTGTATTCGCACAACAAGCCATTAAAATGGGCTCTATTATAGAAGAGTGTCCCATTATAAAAATGAAACTGCAAGAAATGACTGTTCGAAAACACATGTTACTTAATTACTATGCCTTTATGATAGACCAAGAACATGAATATACTGGAATTGCGCTTGGATATGGTTCTTTATACAACCATTCTGACTACTGCAACGCTAGTTATTATTTCGATAAAGAAAAAGAACTTATGATTTTTGAAGCTATTAAGCCTATTGCTAGAAATCAAGAAATCACGATAAATTACCTAGGACCAGAATCTGCAGGTCAAACTATTGAAAGCTGGATTAACAAACCTGAACTTTAATTTCTAAATAAATATAGCTTTTTTTTACATTAAATTGTTTTTTTTACTTAAAAAAAGCAAATATTAATTGTTTTTGGTAAGATTATATTTGCCATTTTGAATACGGAAATTTGTGATTTGTTCATCGTCAATTTTCATTTCAAAATTGATTACTTTTGTGAAAATTCATTTTTTGTATGCCAATTGACCTTTCTACACTAGATCCGAAGAAAAATATAATTATCAAAGGGGCTCAAGTTCACAACCTTAAAAATGTGGATGTGGCGATTCCAAGAAACAAATTGGTGGTTATAACTGGTCTTTCGGGTTCTGGCAAGTCGAGTTTAGCTTTTGATACTTTGTACGCCGAAGGACAACGGCGTTATGTAGAAAGTTTGTCTTCGTATGCTCGTCAGTTTTTAGGGAGATTAGACAAACCAAAAGTAGAATACATCAAAGGAATTGCTCCAGCCATAGCCATCGAACAAAAAGTAAATACCACCAACGCTCGTTCTACAGTTGGAACATCTACCGAGATTTACGATTACATTAAATTACTATTCGCCCGAGTTGGTAGAACTTTTTCACCAATTTCAGGACTAGAAGTCAAAAAAAATACGGTTTCGGATGTTATTGCTGATGTTAAAAAATTTGAAATTGATAGCAAATGGTTACTCTTAGCCCCAATTCATTTGGAACACGGCCGCGCTTTGGAGGACAAATTGAAAGCGCTTCTCAATCAAGGATTCTCTAGAATATTGGTCAACAATGAAACGGTTCGTCTCGACGAAATCGACAGTCATACATTAGACAATAAAGATATTCTTCTCATTATTGATCGAATCGTAATTAATCCCGAAACTTCGGGAGAAGAGGAGTTTTACAATCGTCTTGCAGATGCTGTTCAAACTGCTTTTTATGAAGGAAAAGGGATTTGCCATCTACAAGAATTAAACACCAACAAACGTTTTTCATACAGTAATAATTTCGAATTGGATGGCATTAGTTTCTTAGAACCCAATGTTCACTTATTCAGTTTCAATAATCCTTACGGTGCTTGCCCTGTTTGTGAAGGTTATGGAAATATCATCGGAATCGATGAGGAATTAGTTATCCCAAATACTTCCTTGTCCATTTTCGAAAATGCCATTTATCCTTGGCGTGGCGAAAGTATGGGCTGGTTTAGGGACGAATTAGTCAATAACGCTTACAAGTTTGATTTCCCAATCCACAAACCCTATTTTGAACTTTCGGAAGTGCAAAAAGACTTGGTTTGGACTGGAAATAAATTCTTTCAAGGTTTGAATGCGTTCTTCAAAGAATTGGAAGAGAAAAATTATAAGATTCAAAATCGTGTAATGCTTTCGCGGTATAGAGGAAAAACCAAATGTCATTCCTGCAAAGGAAAGCGTTTGCGAATCGAAGCTTCTTATGTGAAAATCAATTCCAAAACGGTTTCAGATTTGGTTGATTTACCGATTAAACATTTGGTTACTTTTTTCAAAAACATCGATTTGGATGTCTATGAACAACAAATTGCCAAACGATTATTATTAGAAATCAACAACCGATTGTCGTTTTTGACCGAAGTTGGTTTGGATTATTTGACATTAAATAGAAATTCGGCAACACTTTCCGGTGGCGAATCACAACGTATTAATTTGGCAACTTCACTCGGAAGTAGTTTGGTGGGTTCGATGTATATTTTGGATGAACCTAGTATTGGTTTACACCCAAAAGACACAGAAAGATTAATCAAAGTGTTGCAGTCTTTGCGTGATTTAGGCAATACTGTTATTGTTGTAGAACATGATGAAGACATTATGAAAGCTGCCGATATGATTATTGATATTGGTCCCGAAGCAGGAACTTTTGGCGGAGAATTAGTAGCTCAAGGCAGTTTCAACGAAATCTTAAAATCATCATCCTTAACCGCAAAATACCTTAACGGAGAACTCGAAATTAAAACACCACGAATTCGCAGAAAATGGAGCAATTACATTGAAATTCTCGGAGCTCGGGAAAACAATTTGCAAAATATTGATGTCAAATTTCCTTTGGAATGTTTGACCGTAATTACGGGTGTTTCCGGAAGTGGAAAAAGTACGTTGGTCAAAAAGATTTTGTTTCCAGCGATGCAAAAAAAGATAGATGGACTAGGAGATAAAGCAGGACAATTTACTGAAATGCGTGGTTATTATCACAAAATACAACATATCGAATACGTAGATCAAAACCCGATTGGGAGAAGTTCGCGTTCGAATCCCGTGACCTATATAAAGGCTTATGATGATATTCGGGAATTGTTTGCCAAAGAAAAACTATCGAAAATTCGCGGTTATCAAGCCAAACATTTTTCATTTAATGTAGATGGCGGTCGATGTGAAACCTGTAAAGGCGAAGGAACTATAAACGTCGAAATGGTTTTTATGGCCGATGTGCAATTGCTTTGTGAAACCTGCAACGGCAAACGATTTAAGAAAGAAGTATTGGAAATCACTTTCGACGGAAAGAATATTTACGATATTTTAACGATGACAGTTGATGATTCCATTTCATTTTTTACAGCCAACAAACAAGCTAAGATTATTCAAAAACTACAACCACTTCAAGACGTTGGTTTGGGTTATGTGCAATTGGGACAATCTTCTTCTACCCTTTCTGGTGGTGAAGCGCAACGTATCAAACTAGCTTCATTCTTGGTTAAAGGGGCAACAAAAGAAAAAGCACTTTTCGTTTTTGACGAACCTACAACCGGACTGCATTTTCACGATATCAAAAAACTCTTAGCTTCGTTTGAGGCTTTGATCGATAAAGGACATTCGATATTAGTGATTGAACACAATTTAGATTTAATAAAATGCGCCGACTGGATTATTGATTTAGGTCCCGAAGGTGGCGAAAATGGTGGGCAATTGCTCGCCGAAGGAACACCCGAAGAAATTATAATGATAAAAAAATCGATTACGGCAAAATATTTGAAAGAGAAGTTGTGATGGGAATTGGGTTTTGGAGGTTGGTGGCTTGATAATCGTTTAGTCGTATATATATAGAATTTTCCTTTTAGTAATTTCCTGCTCTTAAGAATAAAACCTGACTCATATTATATACAGTGCAAAACTAAAAGTGTTGTACATTTCCTAACTCGTCACTTATAAAGACGTTTGTACTACAAATACTTTCAATGTCATAAGGTTTAAAACCAATTGATTCTAAAATGCAAAAACATAGTAAAATTTTGGAAAAAGAGTATATTTTATGAAAATTTTCTCCTTGAAATGTTTGTTCAATTTTTCCATGGGATAATTTATGCCTATATTCCGTAGCAGTTATAGGATATTCAGAAATGAAATCTTCTATGTTGTTTACCTTTTTAAAAATGTAATCGTATCTATTTACAAAAAATGTTAATTTATCAACCAATTTATATGACCTTGGAAATTTTAAGTTTTTAGTTAGCCAAGTTTTCAAATCGATATTATCTATTTTATTCAAGATTTCTTGTCTGTTCTTTGTAAATGTTTCATTATCATTAATAAAAGTGACATCCTGTAAATCAAAATAGGATTCAAGACCTTGAATTACATTTAAAAATTTATTATTGAACATGACATTTGATAAAACAATATTATTACCCGAAAACCAATTATTTGAATCAATAAAAAAATCGTAAATAGGCTTTAATTGTCTATTATTAAACCAATTTCTAATGAATTTATGTAATTCTGAATCTGAAAATTGCCATTTACTAAAAAACATATAGTTTTGATGTAATTCATTTTTGATTTCGTTTTTTGAATTGTTTTTTGGAAAATGGATTATGTAGCAAAGACTCTGTTCATTTTGAAGTTGAAAATGATAGTTTGTTTTTTCCACATTCTTATTCTCGAGTATAATAGATCTGAATGTGAAATTTATTGGTTTATTTGTTGCAAACGCAAGCATTGAAGAGAAATTATAAATGTCTCTAAGAAGTTCTTCTAAACCAACACCAATTTTATATTCAAATATTATTGATTTTGAATATTGTAAATGGTAATCGCCATCAAAATTTGATAATTTTTGTTGGACCTTATCTTCTTGTTTATATACTAAATTATCTCTAATTGGCGAAGGCTCTGAAAAATGAATATATTCTTCTTTTGGGTCGTCTTTATTTATAAACTCCCAAGCATTAAAAAAAGCTTTTAAATAAGAAAAATTAAGTTTTGCATTAATAATTGATAAATCTTTGAGATTAGATATGTGTACATTTTCTAGAATAAAGTTAGCTTCATAGGTAATCTTAAACATATGAATACTTATAGTTTCAATACCTCTTAATCTAGAATTTATTATAGACAATTCATTACTAATAGCATCACAATGAATTATTTCGAAATGGTTGTCATTAGAACTACCCAGTTTATTGAAAATTATGATTTCTCCTGACAGATGTTTATCAGTATATAAATATAATAGAATTTTATTTTTATCATCGTCTGCAATAAGTTTTCCAGATAATTTATTCTTTGAACCAGGTAAAAAAAATTCACCACTAAAATCTCTTTTCATTGTTAATTTAATTTAGTCAACTTCTTTTAAGCGAGGCTTTTTTTGCATTTGTACTTAAAATGTATATGTGTTTAATAGAATCAGACTTAATACCCGATTCTGTTTGGCTTTACTCCATAAAAGGCATTTATTTATCTAGCTAATATATGCAAAATCTACTACAAACTATCAAAATGAATTAATTGCAATGAATTAAATATTACTATCGGATAGTGGCTGAATTTTATATGTCTTTGTCGTGTTATGTGGAAAATAGATTTAGAATATAGAACCGAGTTTCAATCTGCTTTTGAAAGATAACTTATAGCAACTGATTCAAAAAATTATCAAAAATTTATTCAATAGACATTGATTTTAACTTGGTTCGATAGGCTTCAAGAGCAACAGATTTTGAGATAAATCCAAAATATTTTGCGTTTTTAATAACAGGTAAAAAGACCACCTTTGATTTTTCAAACTTATTCATGACGACTTCCATACTGTCGGTTGGATAAATAACGTCTATTGGCGAAGTCATTATTTCTTTAACTAAGGTAAATTTTACACGGTACGGATTAAATATGATCTCTCTAATGGTATTGAAATGTACAATTCCAAGCAACTCTTTTTCCTTGTTAACCACCGCAAAAATCACTTGATTGGAGTGTGAAATTAAGTCGACTAATTTTTCTAAGTTTTCATCAGGCGAAACCGTCAAATAATCGGTTTGAATAATTGCATTAGTATTTAAGGAAGAGAGTATATTCTTGTCTTTATTACTTGTAAATGCCAATCCTTTTTTAGCTAAACTTTTCACATCTAAAGAATGTTTTTCAAAACGTTTTGAGATTGCAAAACTAATAGAAGCCACAATCATTAGTGGAATCATTAGGTCGTATCCCCCAGTTATTTCTGCAATTAAGAAAATAGCAGTTAGTGGAGCATGAAACAATCCGCTAAGAATTCCTGCCATTCCAACCATGGTAAAATTACTGATGGGTAATTTTGTTAATCCAATTAGATTTAAAAGTTTAGAAAAGAAAAAGCCAACATAAGACCCCAAAAATAGGGAAGGAGCGAAGTTGCCTCCATTTCCACCACTACCTAATGTGATTCCAGTGGCAAATACTTTGAGCATCATTGTGAAACCAACAAACAATAGAAGTACCCAGCTATTATTTCTAAAATCATTGAAAAGAGTATTTTCTAACAATTGACCGGGATCGTTTTCCGAAAGTATTTTTATACTTTCATAACCTTCTCCGAAAAGAGTTGGAAAAACAAATATCATAATAGCTAAAATAGAGGAACCAAAAAGAGCCTTTTTGTAAGGAGAAAATTTAAGCCGAGCAAAAATATGTTCTACCCTTTGAAAATTTCTAGCATAATAAACAGAAATTAGTCCTGTGATTAATCCGAGTAAAATATAATACGGAATATTATGATAATCAAAAGTTTGCTTTTGTTTGAAAGACAATAAAATAGTTTCGTCTAAAGCAATTTTTGAAACCAAAGCTCCGGTCGCAGCAGCAATCATAATAGGTGTGAAAGCAGAAATACTAACATCGACTAATAACACTTCAATAGCAAATAAGACCCCTGCAATAGGTGCATTAAATGCCGCTCCAATTCCTGCAGCAACGCCGCATCCTATTAAAAGGGTTCTGTCTTTGTAAGGCAGTCGATATTTCTGTGCATAATTAGAACCAAAAGCAGCTCCAGTAATAACAATAGGACTTTCTAATCCTGCTGATCCACCAAAACCGATAGTAAGTGAGCTTGTAACGATTTGAGCATACATTTGCTTTGCAGAAATTATACTAGCCTTCTGAGCTACTGCATGCAAAATTTGTGAAGTGCCTTTTTCGATAACGCCACCCAAAAACTTATTGACTACAAAAACAGTGAGTAAAATACCAAAAACAGGCAACATTCCTTTTATAAATTCAAATTTAAAAATGCTGATATTGGTAACATAACTAGCAAAAACGAAAATTTTGTGAGCAAAAGTCTTTAATACAATAACAGCAAAAGCAGCAGAAATTCCAACCAAAACACTAGACAAAAAGATAAACTGTTTATTAGTGAGTTTACCTTGTGACCAAACAATTATGTTTTCTAATTTGTTGACTAATTTTATAAGCATTTCATTTTCTTGGAAGTTACAAAAGTACTCTATTTGAAAATTACAAAATATGCTTTTTCGCTTCTTTTTGACTTAATTTTTTCAAATTGGTATGGATTAGATAATTGATCACTACTTCTGGATTGGTTTTAGAATATTCGCGTAACGCCCAACCAATTGATTTTTGAATAAAAAACTCATCGGAATATTTATGTTTTTCGCATAGTGATTGAAGCAAATCAAAATTAGTTTTTTGCTTGTAACCCAGCTGAAAAAGAATCGCACTTCGGATGAGCCAGATGTTTTCGGAATTTGAAAAGCGTTCGATTGTTTTTTCTGTTTCCGATGGATGTTCCAGTAAATATTCGCCCAAAATATATTTTGAAATGGTATCAACGCTATCCCACCAAGAATTGGTAAGAATCAAATTTTCGATGAGTTGAATATCTTCTGTCTTATAATTTTTTTTGAGTTCTTTTATTAAGATTTCAATACCGCAATACTGTAATTCTCTTTGCGGTTTTGTGAAAAGTGTCCATGCAATTGCTCTTGATTTTTCAGTAACTTCGTGTTGGTTTTCTTTCCAGATGGTTTTAAAAACAGTCCTTCTATCGTCAGTTTTGATTCCAAAAAAAAGAAAATGATTTCGCATGTACTTAGCCATTGCAAATGCATTATCAGGATTGCTTTTTTCAAGGAAAGCATTTTCTAAGGATTCTACGAAGCTCATAAATCATTTATTTATAAAGTTTCTATTTTTTGATTCGAAAAAGCCCTTACTTCTTCGAAAAAAGTAGTAAACTCAGATTCAAATTCAGGGTAATAGGTTCTCAATTCCGCAACTGAAAGTCGCATGTTTGAGTTTCTTTTCATTCGATTGTCCATTTTTTCTAAAATTATTTCAATTCCGTCAATAGTTTGGTAACTCAATATCCAGTTTTGAGCGATTAAATACGGCATCATTTTTTGGGTTTTATCCGTAAGAACATCAAAATTATCTTTTAAAGATTGATAAAAACGGGCTGTGAAATCATCTAATTTTTCATCAGAATAAGAACTCCAATTTTTTGCCAAAAAATGGTCGTAAAATATATCGACAATTATTCCAGAATAGTGATGGTAATTGGCGTGTAGCCTTTTTGTACTTTGTCTAAAAATAGGATGCGCATCCGTAAAGGTATCAATAGCACGATGTAAAACGATTCCTTTTTGAATATCCAAAGGAAAAGAATCAAAATTTTTCCCATGAATTCCATCAGCCATAAAATTGCCAATTTTTATTAAATCATTATCGCCAGAAAGGTAGATATGGGCTAGAAAGTTCATTTTAGAGTGCAGATTTTAGATTGAATTTGACAATACCATAAAGTCTAAAATTTTGTCATTTGATAAAGATATAAAAAAATACGAATCCGAAAATTATTTAAAAGAAATAGTAACTTACAATTTACATCTTAATTAAACATATAACTTTTTATATTTGCAATCTAAAATCTGCTCCCTAAACATCGGGACTAAACTCTAAAATTAATTATGACTTTAATAAAATCGATATCAGGAATTCGAGGAACAATTGGCGGTAAAGTAGGGGATAACCTTACTCCGGTTGATGCTGTGAAATTTGCTTCAGCTTATGGAACTTTTTTAAAAGCGGGAAGTGGGAAGTTTGAAGCGGGAAGGAAACTAAAAGTAGTTGTAGGTCGTGATGCCAGAATTTCAGGGCCGATGATTCATAATTTGGTGGTGAATACTTTAGTAGGTTTAGGAATTGATGTGATTAATTTAGGACTTTCAACAACGCCAACCGTTGAGGTAGCTGTTCCTTTAGAAAAAGCCGACGGAGGAATTATTATTACGGCTTCTCATAATCCAAAACAGTGGAATGCATTGAAATTATTGAATGAAAAAGGAGAGTTTTTGAATGGTATTGAAGGTGAAAAAATCCTTCAAATTGCAGAAGCTGAAGCTTTCGATTTTTCAGATGTAGATATCTTAGGTGAAGTAATTGATAATGATGCGTATATGGACATTCATATCGATGAAGTGTTGAACTTGTCATTGGTGGATATAGAAGCTATTAAAGCAGCTAAATTTAAAGTGGTTGTTGATGGAGTAAACTCTTCTGGAGGAATTATTATCCCCAAATTACTGGAATTAATGGGAGTTGAAGTTGTGAAATTGTACTGTGAACCTAACGGGCATTTTCCTCATAATCCAGAACCTCTAAAAGAGCATTTGACTGATATTTCCGAATTGGTTGTTAAAGAAAAAGCGCATTTGGGTATTGTAGTTGATCCTGATGTTGACCGATTGGCTTTCGTTTGTGAGGATGGCGAAATGTTTGGCGAAGAATATACTTTGGTAGCTTGTGCCGATTTTGTTTTGGGAAAAACACCAGGCAATACTGTTTCGAATATGTCATCTTCCCGTGCTTTGCGTGATGTGACTAATTCGCACAACGGAAACTACGAAGCTAGTGCAGTAGGCGAAGTGAATGTAGTCGAATTAATGAAAAAAAATAATGCAGTGATCGGTGGAGAAGGAAATGGAGGTATTATTTATCCAGAATTGCACTACGGACGCGACAGTTTGGTTGGTGTAGCTTTATTTTTAACTCATTTGGCCAACAAAAAAATGTCAGTTTCTGCTTTGCGTGCATCGTATCCAGAATATTATATGAGTAAAAACAAGATTGAATTGACACCACAAATTGATGTTGATGCCATTTTAGTTGCTATGACTGAAAAATACAAAAACGAGGACATTACGACGATTGATGGCGTAAAAATTGATTTTGCTACTGAATGGGTACATCTTAGAAAATCAAATACAGAACCAATTATTCGCATTTATACCGAAGCTCCTTCTCAACATCAAGCCGATTCGTTAGCCTTGAAAATTATTGAAGAAATTAAGGAAATTGCAGGAATTTAAAATAGGTAGAATTTAATAAATTATGTAGTTTTGCTTTGTATTAATATCGTCTAAGAATATAAATTTATGAAAATCTTTTTTCTTTTGTGTATCCTTTTTTTTTCAGTTTCTTTATTTTCACAAGACATTGAAAAAAAAGTCAAAAAAGATTCTAAATTTCAATTATCATTTACTGCAGGCCCTAGTTTTAGGATTGCTAAAATTGATAAGAATCTAAATGAAGTTTATAGAAATCAAATCAAAAACCTTAAATCAGGATGGAATTATGATTTTAATTTTATTTATAAAATATCAAAAACTGGAGGAGTCGGAGTTAAATACAATACATTTAAATCAAATTATACCAGTCAGCCTCTAACATTTACATATCAAGACAATAGCAGTTTTGATAGTAGTTTATCAAGTTCTCAAAAAATTACTTTTATTGGACCAGTTTATCAATTTGGTACTGAAAAAAATAATAATTCACTGTGTTCTAGTTTTTATATTGGTCAAGTAAAATATTCTGATATTGAATCTACTATTTTAGGAAAAACCAAACAATCTGCATCTTCATTAGGAATAGGTTTTGATTATATTTATTATTTTGGATTAAATAAAAATTTTCAAATAGGACCTAAAATCGCTTTTTTTTCAAGCGCATTTTCCAAATACAAACTAACCTATCCAGATGGTTCAAGTGAGATTGTAAAACTGGAGAGTGGTCAAAGTGAAAGTTTAGCTAGATTAGACTTTTCAGTGGCATTGAGATATAAATTATAAATTAACTTTTGAAATATTATACTATATGAAATTTTTTATCGACACAGCCAATTTGGCTCAAATAAAAGAAGCACAAGCACTTGGTGTTTTAGATGGAGTAACTACAAATCCTTCACTAATGGCAAAAGAGGGAATTACGGGTAAAAACAGCATTTTAAAACACTATGTTGACATCTGTAATCTAGTAGATGGCGATGTAAGTGCCGAAGTCAATGCGTTGGATTATGATGGAATGATTAAAGAAGGGGAAGAATTAGCCGATTTGCATGAGCAAATTGTGGTAAAATTACCCATGACCAAAGAAGGAGTTATGGCTGCTAAATATTTTTCGGATAGAGGAATAAAAACAAACGTCACACTCGTATTTTCTGCTGGTCAAGCACTTTTGGCTGCCAAAGCAGGAGCAACTTATGTTTCGCCATTTATTGGTCGTTTGGATGATGTTTCGACAGATGGTTTAGCACTTATCGAGGAAATCCGATTAATTTATGATAACTATGGTTATGAGACTCAAATATTAGCAGCCTCAGTTCGTCATACGATGCATATTGTAAACTGTGCAAAAATTGGTGCAGATGTTATGACAGGTCCTCTTTCGGCTATATATGGATTATTGAAACATCCGTTGACCGATATAGGTTTGGCCCAATTTGTTGCCGACTTTGAAAAAGGTAATAAATAAAATGATTCGTTTTAAATTCAAAAAACCGTTTCAAATTTTGTTTTGAAACGGTTTTTTTATTTCTTTTTTCTACAAATGAACAGGTTCTTCGGCGGTTATGACATAATAAAAACCAATTAATATAAAAGGAATACTGAGCCATTGTCCTGTTGAAAATAATCCTAAGGCACTTTCAAATCCACCTTGACTTTCTTTGACATATTCTACCACAAAACGAACAGACCAAAGTAAAACTAAAAAAAGACCAAATAAAAATCCTTCTCTTTCTTTTGTTTTTGTTTTCCAATACAAGAAGAATAAAATGGCAAAAACAAAGAGATAACAAAAAGCCTCGTACAATTGAGCAGGATGTTTGGCGGGAACTTGTTGCAATAATTCGGCGAATTTTGGGTCAGTTGCAATAGCGGTATAAGCCTGATTAGGATTTGCTATTTGAGTAGCATTGACAACATCGGCAGGGCTATAGTGGTCTTTTATAAATTGAATTCCCAGCGAAAAATCGGTTTCTTTACCTACAATTTCCGAATTGAAAAAATTCCCAAAACGAACAAAAATTGCTCCACTTGATACCGGAATAACTATTCTATCTAAAATCCACATCAACGGTCTTTTCATAATTTTTTTACTAAAAAAATACATGGCAATAACTATAGATATTGCAGCACCGTGACTTGCTAAGCCTTGGAAACCAGTGAATTCAAAATTTGGAGTGAATCGAAAAGGTAAAAATATTTCGGATAGATGATTTCGATAATATTCCCAATCATAAAACAAAACATGACCTAAACGCGCGCCAATTAAGGTAGATAAAACAGTCCAAATGAATAATGAATCTAATTTTTCAAGGGATTCATTTTCGTTTTCAAATATCTTTTTCATGATATACCAACCCAAACCAAAGGCAATTACAAACATTAGACTGTAAAATCGAATCATAAAAAAACCTAAGTCGATGCCTGTAGGTGGATTCCAAACTATGTTTAAAGTACTTATCATAATCTATTATTTTAGTGTAAAAATACATTTTTTTGATTTGAAAGCCAATAGTATTATTGACTGTAACTTTTCTTTTTTAATCCCTTTCTTTAGCTTCGCCAGATTGTTGATGTTTATGTGATGAACATAAAGGTACGGGATCATAACCTCTTTTCCCCCAAGGATGACAACTCAATATTCTTTTTATACCTAAATATCCACCAAATAAAAGACCATGTTTCTGCAATGCTTCAATCATATAACTGGAACAAGTAGGGTCAAATCTACAAGTCGAAGGCAAAAAAGGGGAAATTGCCGTTTGGTACAAACGAACTAAGAATACAAATGGATATATGAGGATTTTCGACAACATAATTTTAGATAATTAGTATTCAGTATTTGAATTTTGCCTCAACTTGTTTTATTAAATGCTAAAACTCGTACCGTCTTTACCGTCTTTAAGCTGAATTCCTAAAACTATCAATTGGTCACGAATTTGGTCAGACATTGCAAAGTCTTTATTTGCTCTAGCTTCATTCCGCATATTGATTAGCATGTGAATAACACCTTCCAATTTATCATTATTTGTAGCGATTGCTTTTTCATCTTTCAAACCTAAAACATCAAAAACAAATGAATTCACTGTTTTTGTTAAATCTTTTAAATCCTCAGCGGTAAGCGTGGCTGAATTGTCTTTTATTAAATTGATAAAACGAACGGCTTCAAATAATTGTGCAATTAGGATTGGACTATTGAAATCGTCATTCATTGCATCGTAGCAATTTTGTTTCCAACCTGCAATGTCTAAAGTAGAAATAGGACTTGGATTGATTGTTTTTAATCCACCAACCGCTTCCATCAATCGATAAAATCCTTTTTCGGCAGCAAGAATAGCGTCATTAGTAAAATCAAGATTACTTCGATAATGTGCTTGAAGCATAAAAAATCGAACCACACTTGGAGAAAATGCTTTACTTAAATTGTTGTTTTCTCCTGTAAGAATCTCTCTAGGTAAGATATTATTTCCAGTAGATTTCGCCATTTTTTTTCCATTCAAAGTCAACATATTGGCATGCATCCAATAGTTTACAGGTGTACGACCTGTACAAGCCTCATTTTGTGCAATTTCACACTCATGATGCGGAAATTTTAAATCCATTCCACCGCCGTGAATATCAAAATGATTTCCCAAATATTTAGTACTCATTGCTGTACATTCTAGGTGCCAACCAGGAAAACCATCGCTCCAAGGTGAAGGCCAACGCATGATGTGTTGTGGTTCAGCTTTTTTCCAAAGAGCAAAATCCTGTGAATTTTTTTTATCGCCTTGACCGTCTAAATCTCGGGTATTGGCTAACATATCTTCAATATTTCGACCACTTAAAATTCCGTAATTATTGGTTTCATTGTATTTTACGACATCGAAATAAACGGAACCATTTACTTCATAAGCCAATCCTTTGTCTATAATTTTTTTGACGATTTCAATTTGCTCAATAATATGACCTGTTGCCGTTGGTTCAATACTTGGGGGTAAAAAATTGAATAGATTCAAAATTTCATGAAAATCAACTGTATATTGCTGAACAACTTCCATTGGCTCCAGTTGCTCTAAACGTGCTTTTTTAGCAATTTTATCTTCGCCATCATCTACATCATCTACAATATGTCCAACATCGGTAATGTTCCGAACATAACGAGTTTTGTAACCTAGATGCAAAAAATACCTAAAAATTACATCAAACGACATAAAAGTACGCACATTGCCAAGATGCACATTACTATAAACCGTAGGTCCGCAAACATACATTCCCACATTTCCTTCATGAATGGGTTTGAAAATTTCTTTTTCTCCCGAAAGAGAATTATATATTTTTAAGGTTTGGGTTTTGTATAAGGGCATTGTGGTTATTGTTTTTCCACCCTAATCCTCAATAAATGTTGGGGAGTCGTGAGGTGAATATGTTGTTGCTATTTATTGTTTTTTATTCTATTAGACTCACCTCCCTCACTTTTGGAGCGGGTCGGGGAGAGGATTAGAATTTCGTATCTAGTTTTATATAATCTAAAAACTCTCTTCGTGTTTGTGCTTCTTTAAATTTTCCGCCAAATTCCGAAGTTACCGTACTGCTTTCGATATCTTTAATTCCTCTAGAATTGACACAAAGATGTTTAGCATCGATAACACAAGCAACATCTTTTGTACCTAGAGCAATTTGTAATTCTTGCACAATTTGCATCGTTAAACGTTCTTGAACTTGTGGTCTTTTGGAATAATATTCTACAATACGGTTCATTTTTGATAATCCAATAACAGTTCCATTAGAAATATAGGCTACATGTGCTCTACCAATTATGGGTAATAAATGGTGTTCGCAAGTAGAGTAAAGTGTGATGTTTTTTTCAACCAACATCTCACCATATTTATAATTATTTTCAAAAGTAGATGCTTTTGGTTTTTTGTTAGGATTTAGTCCTCCAAAAATTTCTTTAACAAACATTTTTGCCACACGATTGGGTGTTCCTTTTAAACTATCGTCAGTTAAATCCATTCCGAGAGTGATTAGAATGTTTTCAACATCTTTTTTTATTTTTTCAATTTTTTGATCGTCTGTAATGTCAAATGCATCTTCTCTGACTGGGTTTTCTGCAGATGAACTAATATGATTGTCTCCTATTTCATCCTGAAGTTCTTCGTTGTTTATCATTAAAAATGGCTATTATATTGGTGCGTAAATTTAAGGAAGTAAATATAATTAATAAAAGCCAACGAATTTCTATGGCCTTTATTAATTAATTTTTTATTAGTTGAAAGTGCTTTTTAATACTAAATTATCTTTTTCGGAATTGTAAACTTGGATAGCATCTTTTAGAATTTGCACTGCACGTATTAAATCTTCTTTTTTCAGCACGTATGCAATTCTAATTTGGTTTAACCCAACTCCAGGGGTAGAATAAAAACCTCCAGCAGGGGCAACCATTACCGTTTCGCCATTTAAATCATAACTCTCTAGAAGCCATTGCGCAAAATTATCCGTGTTTTCAACAGGCAATTGTGCGATGCAATAAAAAGCCGCTTTAGGTGTAGTAACTACTACGCCATCTATTTTATTTAGCTCGGTTATCAGTGTATCTCTTCGTTCTTTGTATTCAGAAATGACTTCGTCAAAATAACTTTGTGGGGTATCAATTGCTGCTTCACAAGCAATTTGTTCAATTGTGGGAGGACACAAACGGGCTTGGGCAAATTTCATTGCTGTTGCAATTACCTCATTGTTTTTGGTCACCATGCAACCAATTCGCGCTCCACACATGCTATATCTCTTCGAAACTGAATCAATCATGATGACATTTTGTTCAATTCCTTTTAAGTTCATTACCGAAAAATGTTGGTCTCTCGAGTCGTAAATAAACTCACGATACACCTCGTCCGCAATTAAAAACAAATCGTGTTTTTTGACTAAATCGCCTAATTGATTGATTTCTGATTCAGAATATAAATAGCCTGTTGGGTTATTGGGATTGCAAATTAGTATCGCTTTTGTTTTTGAAGTAATGGCTTTTTCAAATTCTTCGATTGTAGGCAAAGTAAATCCACTTTCGATATTCGAAATTACGGGAATTACGGTGGCGCTAGATTCTTCGGAAAAAGCATGATAATTGGCATAAAAAGGCTCAGGAATAATGACTTCGTCTCCTGGATCCATAATACTTCCTAGTGCAAACAAAAGTGCTTCTGAGCCACCAGTGGTTATCATAATGTTTTCAAAACTAACGTCTACTTCTTGTTTGATGTAAAATTGCGCTAATTTTTTTCGGTAACTTTCGTAACCTGCCGAAGGACCGTATTCGATAATATCTAAATCAATATTTTTTATGGCTTCTATAGCTTTTTCAGGACTTTTTATATCAGGTTGTCCAATGTTTAAATGATAGACTTTACGCCCCATTTTTTTAGCCATTTCCGCATAAGGAGCCAATTTTCGAATTGGCGATTCAGGCATTCTCCGACCTCTAATTGAAATTTCAGGCATGTTTATAAATTTGATGCAAATTTGCAATTTTTTTCCGAATTTAACAGATTATAAACTCTATTTTGTCTTTTAGAAAAAACCAAGCTACTATTTTATTAATTTTATGCAAAACATTTGAAATGAAAAAACGAATCTTCTTGTTTTTATTATTTATTTACCTGTCTCCACTTTTGGGTCAAGAGGGTTTTGTATTTGAAAAGAAGGTAAATAAGGTTAGTATTCCTTTTAAATTCATAAATAATCTAATATTTATTCCAATCAAAGTAAATGGAGTAGAGCTGAATTTTTTATTAGATTCGGGTGTTGAAGAAACGATTTTGTTTAGTATTGATGACCAAGAGAATATCAGTTTTTTTAATGCTGAAAAAATATTTTTACGAGGTTTAGGTAGCGCAGAATCAGTAGAAGGATTAAAATCTACTAATAATTTTTTGGAGGTAAAAGGTTTAAAATCCACAAATCATCTTTTGTATATTGTCTTAGATCAAAAATTTAATTTATCATCTCATGTAGGAATTCCAGTAAATGGAATAATTGGATGTAATTTTTTTAAGAACAATTTAGTAGAAATTAATTTTGAAAAAAAGAGAATATTTGTTTACTCTGAGAAACCTAAAAACAGAATGAAAATCGAAAAAAAATTTCATAAAGTTCCTATCACGATTGAAAAATCGAAACCTTATGTTAGTGGATCAGTAGTTGTTGATGCTAATCAAATACCTCTTAAATTATTGATAGATATTGGAAATAGCGACTCTGTTTGGCTTTTTCAAAATGCATCAAATAAAATTCAAATACCGTCAAAAAATTTTGAAGATTATTTAGGACAAGGTTTCAGTGGGGAGATTTTTGGTAAAAGAGCCTTGTTGTCTAAATTTACTATTTCTAAGTTTGAATTTTTAAATCCTGTTGTAGCATTCCCAGATTCGACCTCAACGAAAAATGTAAAAATGGTGTTTAATCGTTCTGGCTCTGTGGGATCAGAGCTATTGAAACGTTTTTCAATAGTTTTTGATTATCAAAATCAAGTTCTGTATTTAAGAAAAAACAGTGATTTCTATTCTCCAATCCGGTATAACAAATCAGGTATAGAAATACAACATTATGGTTACCAGTGGATAAGTGAAACAATCCGTTTACAAAATGTGCCTTTAAGTCAAAGTACTCTTGATTCTAAAACAACTACTTTTACCAATGATTTTAAATATAAATTACAATTAAAACCGGCTTTTATAATTTCAAATATCCGAAAAAATTCTGCTGCAGATTTAATCGGACTTAAGAAAGATGATGTTATTTTGAGTATAAATAATATGCCAACTTATCAATATTCATTGAATAAAATAAATTTACTATTAAGACCGGATGAAGATAAATGGCTGACATTTGAAGTGGATAGGAATGGACAAATACTCGTATTTAAATTTTTAGCTCAAAATGAGTTGTAAAAAACGCCTCTTGATTTATTACAAGAAGCGTTTAGAATTATTTTTTTGGTAAAGTTATTCTTCAATTACATTCCCTTTAACTTTGATAGCAATAATTCCACCTTCATAATTTACAGCATTCGTTTCTATAGTGATTGTTTTGCGAATAGGGCCTGGAATCATATTGTATTTAATAGCAATTTTTCCTGACTTTCCAGGTAAAATGAACTCTTTTGGTTGTAGAGGAAAAGTAAAACCACTGGTAGAAAAAATATTGGTAATCAATAATGGAGCATCACCCGTATTTTTAAATTCAATAGTTCTAATTCCACTATTTTTTTTATTAGATAGTATTCCAAAATCAATAGTGTTTTCCTTTAGTTTGAATTCGATTTTAGGACTATTTTGAGCAATTCCTAAACTACTAACAAGAGCCAATGTGAATAATATCAATAGGTCTTTCATCTTAGTTTTATTTTAATAGGTTAGTAAATATAGTTTCTTTTAATTAATAGTACAATTATTTAATTCTCTTTTTTATACTGTATTTTATTATTTACTTTTGCTTCCGACTTAAAATTACAAAAATTAGACCAAAATAAACAATAAAATGACAATTCCTGCACAATTTGAATCCAAAACCGTTGAAAATAAATGGTATGCATACTGGATGAAAAATAATTATTTCCATTCAGAACCAGACCATAGAACTCCTTATACTATTGTAATTCCACCTCCGAATGTTACCGGAGTTTTACACATGGGACACATGCTCAACAATACGATTCAAGATGTTTTGATTCGTAGAGCGCGTCTTAAAGGATTCAATGCTTGTTGGGTTCCAGGAACCGATCACGCCTCTATTGCAACGGAGGCAAAAGTGGTGGCTAAATTAAAATCGGAAGGAATCAATAAATCGGATTTGAGTCGGGAAGAATTTTTGAAACACGCTTACGATTGGACGGACAAATATGGTGGGACTATTTTAGAACAATTGAAACAATTAGGTTGCTCTTGCGATTGGGAGCGAACCAAATTTACGATGGATGCTGATATGTCGGCATCGGTTATCAAATCGTTTGTCGATTTATACAACAAAGGATTAATTTACAGAGGCTATCGAATGGTAAACTGGGATCCAGAAGCCAAAACAACGCTATCTGATGAAGAAGTTATTTACGAAGAACAACAAGGAAAATTGTATTTCCTAAAATATAAAATCCTCACCCCAACCCTCTCCAAAGGAGAGGGAGCCGATGCGCTTGATTCCCCTCCTTCGAAGGGGTTAGGGGAGGAATTTTTAATAATCGCCACAACTCGACCTGAAACTATTTTTGGAGATACTGCTATTTGCGTAAATCCTAATGATGAAAGATATGCTCACTTGATAGGAAAAACAGTTGTAGTTCCTATTTGTAACCGAGAAATCCCAGTAATTGCAGACGAATATGTTGACGTAGAGTTCGGAACAGGTTGTTTGAAAGTAACTCCAGCTCACGACATAAACGATAAAGCATTGGGAGAAAAGCACAATCTGGAGATTATTGATATTTTCAATGAAGATGCTACTTTAAATAGTTTTGGTTTGCATTTTCAAGGGAAAGATCGTTTTGTGGTTCGTGCCGAAATCGAAAAAGAATTAGAAATAATCGGTGCTTTAGCAAAAACCGAAATCCACTTGAATAAAGTTGGAACTTCCGAAAGAACCAAAGCCGTAATCGAGCCTCGTTTGTCGGATCAATGGTTCTTAAAAATGGAAGATTTGGTAAAACCAGCCATTCAATCGGTTTTGGTCGATGGCGATATCAAGTTGCATCCAGCTCGATTTAACAATACGTATGCGCATTGGTTGAATAACATTCGTGATTGGAATATTTCCCGTCAATTGTGGTGGGGGCAACAAATTCCAGCTTATTTCTATGGTGACGGAAAGGAAGATTTCGTTGTGGCTCAAAACATTGAAGATGCTTTGGCATTAGCCAAAGAAAAAACGTCAAACTCCCAGCTTCAAACTTCTGACCTTCGTCAAGACGTTGATGCCTTAGACACTTGGTTTTCGTCTTGGCTATGGCCAATGTCGGTTTTTGGTGGAATTATGGATCCAGAAAACGAAGATTTTAAATACTATTATCCAACCAATGATTTGGTTACTGGCCCAGATATTTTATTCTTTTGGGTGGCGCGAATGATTATTGCAGGCTATGAATATACCGATAAGAAACCATTTACCAATGTGTATTTGACCGGTTTGGTTCGAGACAAACAAAGACGTAAAATGTCGAAATCGTTGGGAAATTCTCCTGAACCACTAGAATTAATCGAAAAATTTGGTGCCGATGGCGTTCGTGTGGGATTGCTTTTGAGTGCTTCGGCAGGAAACGATATTATGTTTGACGAAGAATTGTGCAACCAAGGAAAAGGATTTACCAATAAAATTTGGAATGCTTTCAAATTGATTAAAGGCTGGGAAGTTTCGGATGCTATTCCACAACCCGAATCCTCGAAAGTGGCGATTGAATGGTATGTAGCCAAATTGCAACAAACACTTTTAGAAATTGAAGATAACTTCGAGAAATACAGAATTTCCGATGCTTTGATGGGTATTTACAAATTGGTTTGGGACGATTTCTGTTCTTGGTTTTTGGAAATGATAAAACCAGCATATCAGCAACCAATTGACAGCGTAACTTTGGCGAAAGCCATCGAAATGCTAGAAAACAATATGAAATTGTTGCATCCTTTCATGCCGTTTTTAACCGAAGAAATTTGGCAATTATTGGCAGAAAGAACTACCGATGAAGCTTTAATCGTTTCGACTTGGCCTCAAATAAAACCTTTTAATTCTCAATTAATTGCTGATTTCGAAAATACAATCGAAGTGATTTCTGGAATAAGAACCATTCGTAAAGACAAGAATATTCCGTTTAAAGATGCCATCGATTTGAAAATTGTAAACAATGATAAAGCTTCGAATTATTTTGATTCGGTTATAACCAAATTAGGGAATATAACGACTTTAGAATACGTTTCAGAAAAAGTAGATGGAGCATTATCGTTTCGAGTAAAATCGAATGAATATTTTATACCAATCACAGGAAATATTGATGTTGCAGCCGAAATAGAAAAACTAACAACCGAGTTGACGTACATCCAAGGATTCTTGAAATCGGTTCAGATAAAATTATCTAACGAGAAATTTGTTGCCAATGCCAAACCTGAAATTATCGCTAACGA
>JAYVIN010000081.1:0-71729 GCA_043770135.1 Flavobacterium sp.
TTGGTCGCCAAGGATTGGACTTTCCTATAAAGTAGGGAAAGGAAAGAACATTTACACCTCAATAAGCAAAGGATTCTCGGTCCCTTCAGTTGCTGAAACTTTGACCCCAGAAGGACAAATCAATACCGATTTAAAACCAGAAACAGGTTGGAACTACGAGTTGGGTTTCAAGGGGAATTGGATCGAAAATAAATTATATACTGAATTCACTTTTTTTAGCACTCAAATTGAAAATTTATTGGTGGCACAACGCATTGCTGACGACCAATTTGTGGGAATCAATGCTGGGTCAAGTTCCCATCCTGGAGTAGAATTTCTCGTTAACTACAAGCTTTTCCAATCTAGTAAATTTCAATTCACACCCTATTTTTCAGGTGCTATAAACAATTTTAAATTTAAAGATTTTGTAGATAGAGGTAATGATTATTCAGCAAATCAACTCACGGGCGTTCCTGACAAACAACTGAATTTCGGATTGGATGTAAGTACAAAAAAAGGCTTTGGTATCAATACTTCCTATCGAGTTATCGGAAAAATTCCAATGAATGATTCTAACACAAAATACAGTGATTCCTATTCTTTACTCGACCTAAAAGCAAATTATATTTTCACAATACTCAAAGTACTGAGAACAGAATTAAATGCTGGAGTTAACAACGTTTTAGACGAGAAATATGCGGCAAGTGTTTTGCCAAACGCAGTGGCTTTTGGAGGTGCTCAACCCAGATATTTTTATCCTGGTAATCCTATAAATTATTATGGAGGCTTTTCAATTTCCTATATTTTTTAGGGAATTGTTTCAGATGAATAATATCATTTTTTTATTTTTTCAACTTCCTCTTTAGTTACTTTTTTGCTTTGTTTGTTGCCCCAGGAATTCATAACGTAATTCATTACATCGGCCACTTCTTGATTCGAAAGACCCATCTCTGGCATTACATTGTTGAACTTTTTTTTATTGACAACAATAGCACCACTTTGGCCAAATTTAACTACATGAATACTTTGAGTTCTTTTTTTTGTGAGCCAGTCAGAGCCGTCGAGAGGAGGAAAATTTTGACCATCTCCTTTTCCATTTGCACCATGGCATTGGATGCAAAAATCAGCATAGATTTCTTTTCCGGGCTGCTGTAAATTTTGTTCAGCAATTTTATCCTTGTTTATTTTTGTAACAAGAGTAGTTTTGTTTTCAGGTATTAGGGTATACTTAAGAGCCATATCATTAGATGGAAAGTATCCCATCAATAAAAGTCCAAATCCAATAAAAAGTTTATTTGTCAACATAGATTAATTAGGTTTTATTTTGAGAATTCCTTTTCCTTCCACGGCGATATAAATATAACCATCAGGGCCTTGTGCCACATTTCTTAAACGACCAATGTCGACCGCAATTTTTTGACGCTCTATTACTTCATTACCTTTCAATTTTACCAATTCTAAATATTTAAATTTTAATGAACCTACCAGCAAATGACCTTTCCAATCTGGATATTTGTCACTGGTTACAAAAGCCATACCGCAAGGAGCGATAGAAGGTAACCAATAATAAATCGGGCTTTCTATCCCTGGCTTTTGGGTTTCGGTGGTTATAGTAGTTCCATCATAATTAATTCCGTAAGTAACTATCGCCCAACCATAATTAGCACCTTTTTTTATGATATTAATTTCATCTCCACCTTGAGGGCCGTGTTCATGTGCCCAAATTTCTCCTGTCTCAGGATGCTTTGCCATTCCTTGTGGATTGCGGTTACCAAAAGTATAAATGGCTTCTTTTACACCAACTTGACCTACAAAAGGATTGTCTTTAGGAATACTCCCATCATCATTTAAACGGTATATTTTTCCGCAATCACGCGTTATATCTTGAGGGTTTTCCTTATTATCTCCGCGTTCCCCTATTGAAAAATACAAATAACCATTATTGTCAAAAACAATTCTTGAACCAAAATGTTGTCCTTTAGTGGAGTTGGGTGTAGCTTTATACAAAGACTCTATTTGTGTTAAACTTCCGTCTTGTAATTTAGCTCGAATGAGTTTGGTATTACCACCATCTCCTTCACCTTCGCTAGCAGCATAAGTTATATAAATCCAGCCATTTTTAGCATAGTCGGGATGGAGTGTGATGTCTAGCAAACCGCCTTGCCCTCTGGTGTAAACTTTGGGCATGTTTTTTATTTCGGTTTTTGCACCATTTTTTATATGATATAAAACGCCACTTTTTTCGGTAACCAGCATAGTTCCATCAGGTAGCCAAGTCATTCCCCAAGGTATTTGAATATCTGAAATCACGGTCTCCAAAGTATAATTTTTCACGTCCTCTTTGAGGGGAATATCGCTGGATTTAACTTGCGCTTCGCAACTAAGAAAAAAATAAGAAAAAAACAGAATGGTGACCAGCGTTATTTTTTTCATAAGTTTAATTTTTAAGACTTTTAGAAAATATTTTTTTAAAGATAGCAAAAGAGAATCTAAACCGACAAACAAATTTTTTAAAAATTTCAACTGCCACTATTTTAAGCGCTGTTGCTAAACATATTTTGGTAGCGGATTACAAAAGCAATTGAAATCTGAAATTTGAAAGATGGAAGAAATTGTAAATAAAGTAGCCAGTTCATCACTAGTAGTTTTCGATCTTGAAGATTATTATCCAAAAGGTATTCGAACTCAAATCGACATATCAAAATGGTTGCTTGAAGGGTTTTTATTGAAAGAAAAAGACTTTAGAGAACACCTAAAGCATCATGATTGGTCACAATATCAAGACCAACTGGTGGCTATCAATTATAGTACTGATGTAGTTATTTCTGCATGGGCAAAACTATTAGTTGCTATACATTTGGTATCATTTGCCAAAAAAGTGGTTAACGGCAATCTTGAAGATTTAGACAGCAGCATCTATCAAGAAATTTTAGCTGCAATAGATTATTCTATCTACAAAGACAAACCGATTATCATTAAAGGATGTTCTAAAAAACCGGTGCCTGAGAGTGCTTATATCCTAGCGGCTTCTTATTTACAGCCATTTGCTAGAAGCATTATGTACGGCGAAGCTTGTTCGGCTGTACCTTTGTATAAAAAAAGCAAGTAATTAAAATTTGCCAAATTGTTTTTGAATACTATCTTTGCCTCCAAAAAAAATAAAAATGAGAAAGATTATAGTATTAGCCTTATTGTTTTTGATATCTAATGGAGTTTTTGCTCAAAATACCGAAAAAGAATTGTTAAAAAAAAATGAAGAAGCTGCCTTAAAAGTGGTAGAGGGAAAGCCAAATGGCTGGATCAAAAAAGGAACTTTTACTTTTTTGGCCAATCAAGCTACATTTAATAATTGGTTAGCAGGCGGTCAGAGCAATGTTTCAGGCAATGTAGGAGTAAATTATGATTTTAATTACAAAAAAGACAGTTGGAATTGGGACAATAAAATTATTGCTAGTTACGGTCTTACTAAAATTAAAGGGCAAGAAATGCAAAAATCGGATGATCGATTATTATACAGTTCATTGTTAGGTAAAAAAATATCGGGATATTGGTATTATTCTGCGTTTTTAAATTTCAACACCCAGTTTGATTCTGGATTTGAAAAGGGAGTAAAAACATCTCATTTCTTTTCTCCTGCCTTTTTCCAATACGGTCCCGGGATGTTATGGAAAAAAAGTGATAATTTAAAGTTTAATTTTGCTCCATTAACCTCAAAATTAATTGTTGTTAATTCAAAATTCACTCAAACTTCCTCTTCTTTTGGTGTAGAGCAAGGGAAACCGACTCGGTATGAATTTGGAGGAGCAATTAATGGATATTATAAATTCAATTTAGCTACCAATGTCAATGTAGAAAACATTCTGAATTTATACACCAATTATTTGGACAGCCCTCAAAATATTGATGTTGATTATACGCTAAACATCACTATGAAAATCAACAAGTTCATGTCGACCAATTTTGTGTTGCAAACCCTATTTGATGACAATGCTAATGCTGCAGGCTTAGATTATGCCAAAGTACAAACGCGTCAAATTATTGGTTTAGGATTAAATTACGGTTTTTAATGCCTTTTCAATTACCCGAAAAAGCCCTTTTGAATTGTTTTCAAAAGGGCTTTTTGGTTTTTTAAGGTAGTCTTTTGAAGTTCTGATACTACAGCGGGATTGGAAATAAATTAATTCCTATTTTCGGATTCGCCAAATCATCCCAAATACATAACCAAATTTCCATTAAGCCAATTGCTCAAATCCGTTGTAGTAGCTGTCGGCATATTGTTGCTTTATTTAATTATGACAATTAAAAAACACTAATGACAATTACAGTCGTCACCGCAGTTTTTGTCTGATTTTTTCTTTTTGAAAAAGAATTTTTTAAACAAAAAAAAGAGGGCAATTCCTAGTGCTGTAAAACTTAATATTTCTTGGTACATAGCTAGTTATTTTAACATTTGATACGCCATTAAAGCCACAATATAAGCAAAACCGCTCATAAAAATCAATTGTCCCAAAGGCCATTTCCAGCTGTTGGTTTCCCGTTTAGTAACCGCAAGCGTACTAGCACATTGCATCGCAAAAGCATAGAATAAAAGCAGTGAAATTCCTGAGGCAAAATTAAATATTTTTTTGCCCGTTTCAGGATGGACTTCTGCTGCCATTTTGTTTTTTATAGTGTCTTCATTATCATTTCCGCCTACGCTATATATGGTGGCTAGAGTTCCCACAAAAACTTCTCTTGCGGCGAATGAACTGATGATGGCAATACCAATTTTCCAATCGTAACCCAAAGGGGAAATGGCGGGTTCAATAGTTTTTCCCATCAGACCGATAAAGGAGTTTTCTAATTTAAAGGCTGCAATTTTATTGTTTAAATCCGCATGAGAAATCGTACTGTTTGCTGTTTTGGATTTGATGATACTTTCGGCATTATTGAATTCTTTGCCAGGACCATACGAAGCCATAAACCATAAAACAATTGAAATAGACAAGATAATTTTACCCGCTCCAAAAACAAAATCTTTCGTTTTTTCGATTACGTTAATCGCTACGTTTTTGAACATTGGCAACTTATAATTGGGCATTTCGACCACAAAAAATGTTTTGCAATTGAGTTTTAGTGCTTTATTCAAAATATAAGCCGAAAAAATGGCCATACCAAAACCCAAAAGATACAACAACATTAAAGTCATTCCTTGCATATTGATGATTCCTAAAACCCGTTGGTCTGGAATTACAAGCCCAATTATAATGGCATAAACGGGTAATCTAGCGGAGCAAGTGGTAAACGGGGTGACTAAAATGGTAATTAAACGTTCCTTCCAGTTTTCGATATTTCGGGTAGCCATAATCGCGGGAATGGCACAAGCGGTTCCAGAAATTAGTGGAACAACACTTTTGCCCGAAAGTCCAAATTTTCGCATGATTTTATCCATCAAAAAAACGACGCGACTCATATACCCACTTTCTTCGAGGATAGAAATAAACAGGAATAAAAAAGCAATTTGCGGAATAAATATCAAAATACCCCCAATTCCTGGGATAATTCCCTGTGAAATCAAATTGGTAAAACTGCCTGCGGGTAAATTTTCGTTTGCCAAGGAACTCAATTGAGCGAAAGCCGTATCGATATAATCCATCGGGATTTTTGACCATTCGAAAATAGATTGAAAAATGCCAAATAAGATAAAAAAGAAAATCACATAACCCCAAAATTTGTGCGTAAGCACACGGTCTAATTTGCTTCTGAAATCTTTGGCAATCGAAGTATCAATATTTTGACCTTCCTTTAGCACTTCATTTATAAACTGATAGCGTTTTATGGTTTCTTTTTGTTGCAAACGCTTCAAATCAGAATGTGATTTGGTAAAAGCACCTCGAATTTCATTCCGTTCCAAATTCAAGAAATTGACATCTTGCGTAATAACCAACCATAATTTATACAACAGCTGATTGGGGAATGTTTTTTGGAGATTGGCAAAATAGTCCACCTCAATACTCGAAGCATTCAAGCAAGGTTCTTTGGAAAGGGATTTATAATTGATGATTAGGTTTTTTAATTCCTCAATCCCAACTCCTTTTCGTGAACTAATTAAGGCGATTTTAGTCTTTAAATGGTTTTCGAGATGCGGAATATCTAATGAAATTCCTTTGTATTTCATTCGATCCGACATGTTAATTACTAAAATAGTCGGGATTTCAAGGTCTTTTATTTGGGTAAAAAGCAATAAATTTCGCTTTAAATTTTCGACTTCTGTCACCACCAAAGCCACATCGGGGTAAAGTTTGTCGTTTTTGTTGAGTAATAATTCAATCACCACACTTTCATCAATAGAACTGGCATTTAGGCTGTACGTTCCGGGTAAATCTAGAATATTGGCTTTGACATTGTTCGATAATTTGCAAAAACCTATCTTTTTTTCAACGGTAATCCCAGGATAATTCCCGACTTGCTGGTTCAAACCTGTAAGCTGGTTAAAAACCGAAGTTTTTCCGGTATTTGGATTTCCAATTAATGCTACATTGATGTTTTCCTTACTCATTTTAGCTTACTGTTTTTTATCAAGCAGTTCAACCTCAATTTCTTGTGCAGTTTCTAAGCGGATAGCAAGGTGGGAACCATTGATGTTTAAATACAAAGGATCGCCAAAGGGTGCAATTTGAATTAATTCGACGGTATTTCCGGGCAAACAACCCATTTCGAGTAATTTTAACGGAATCGATTCGACATCAAAATCTTTGATTATCGCTAAATCTCCTTTTTTTAGGTTGGCTATGGTAGGTTGCAAATCTTATTTAGATTGAATTAAGATTACAAAAGTACAGATAAAAAAGAAATATTGAATGACTATTATCAGGTTTACTATTTTATTTTATCCTCGCAAAGCCACTTAATATCTTCGATTAATCGGGTGATTTCTTCTTTTTTGGTGCCGTCATAAAAACCACGAACTCTTTTTTTGGTGTCAACCAATACAAAGTTTTCGGTGTGAACCATGTCATACAATTCTTCTGGTTTTCCTTGTTTTACCGCCAAAAATGATTTTCGAGCCATAGCATAAATGGCTTTTTTGTCACCAGTAACCAAGTTCCATTTGGAGTCAATTACGCCATTTATTTTGGCATATTCCTTTAAAACCGAAACGGTATCTACATCGGGCATTACGGTAAATGAGAGAATTTTTACTTTTGGATTATCCAGAAATGCTTTTTGTACATCGACTAGATTTGTGGTCATTTTTGGGCAAATCGAACCGCAAGTCGTGAAGAAAAAATCGGTTACATAAACCTTATCCTCATAATCTTTTTGGGTTATGATTTTGCCATTTTGATTGGTAAACGAAAAATCGGCAATCATATGGTATTTGCTTTTATATTGAACTGTGGTGTCTACTAATTCTGGGTTGACATCGGCGGGATTAAAAATAGGAAGCTTTTTGGCGGGTTTTAGCGCGGTATAAAACAAGGATATTGTAATCGTAGAAAAGACCAGTAGCCCAAGAAAGAATTTTCGATATTTATATAAAAGGGAGCGCATAAAACTATTTTTTTCAAAAATACAAATTAAGCTAATTATACTTGGGCAAACACATTAAAATAAACACGAATCACACGAATTAGCACGAATTAATTGTAGATAACCTCCAAAAATTAAAGAAATAGCATTTGCCTTTAGCAAATTCATGAAATTTATAGAAAGCCCATTTCGTTAAGGTGCTTAAAGAGGTTGCGAACTTTTGAACTAAATATTTTCTGTTAAAAATTAATTTTATTTCGAAATGTAAATTTGAATTTATTACAAAAATCCCAATATTTCCAAACGCATATTAGCATTATGATTTACTTAGATTCTTTTATTCCATTTGAAAATTTAATAGACATTAAAAATAAGACAGGTAACATATTTTTAAGTTCATTGTAATACTCGAATGAAGAATTTAATTTAGCATTTAAAGGGATGTAATTCAAGTCATAGTTTTTGTCAATTTTAAAATGGTCATCCGGATTTGGTAGCATACTGAAAGGCATAGCTGTACACATAATGGCATAGCTTAATGTAAGATGAGAGCTATTTGAAATTGTTTCAACTCCTAATAGTTCACTCTCCAAGTCACTTTCAAAGTTAAAACTATCTATCATATTACTTGGATGTGATGTTGAGCTTAAAATAGTTTTCATATGCGACATTTGTGGTTCCAAATTTCCAATCCAAGTTAGTTTTTTTTCAATTACTTCATTATTAATAAATTTTTCAGTTTTACTGCTTTTAATATATTTGTGCCAAAATTCGTTCGATTCTTTAAAACCAAAATTTTTATTGTAATCATCTAAAAAAGTCAAATCAAGTTTACATCTTGACCATATTAATGAAGTTTCGTAGAGTAATCTTAAAATAGTTCTTGCATCTGTATCTAAACCATAACTACATAATAATCTTATTGATGTAAGATGCTTAATTTGTCTTAAAGTAATTGTATAATATGTGTTTGAGTATTTGTTCTTTTCTAAAGCACCAAGTAAATAAAATTTAGATAGAATTCTTAATAGAACAATATACTCATCAACATATGCGAATAACGCTCCTATTTTTGAGTCTTTAACTTCAATATTAAACTCATCATATATATTTTCACCAAATGTTTTTTCAGTAAAAGTAAAACCATATTTCTCATATAAAAGTTTAATTGTATTTATTGCGTGTCTATAAGATAATAAATTTTCCGTCATCATTATTTTTTTAAGATTTTTGTAATAACATTACTGTTAACGTTTAGATTCGTGCAATTCGTGTTAAAGAATATACACAAAATTAATCATTTTGATCTCAAATTATTCTCCCTCTGTTTTGGCCTTTCGGATAGAGTAGTTTACCAAATACAACCCGCTTAACGTAATGATTCCACCCACAGCAATAAAGAACGTCAAAGGTTCTCCAAAAATCAGAGTTCCAAACAAAACGGCAACAATCGGATTAATATAGGCATAAATACTACTCACTTCGGGACGGAGTTTTTGCAACGCATAGATAAAAGCAATAAAAGTAAATACCGAACCTACAATAACCAAATACCCAATTGCCCACCACGATTGAGCTGGAATTGAGGCGATACTTACGCCCGTATCAGTAGCTTCCGTAACCATCAAAATAAAGAAACTTGAAATCAGCATTTGCAATCCAAGACTAAAATAAGGGTTGAAACTTGCTGCCTTTTTCTTGGTGTACAAAGAGCCAAAAGCCCAGGTTACTGTTGAAAATAAAGACAGAAAAATACCAAATCTAAAATCAGGATTAATAAAATCGGCAAGATGTTCGTAGAAAATAAAACAAATCCCTCCAAAACTTACCATCATCCCCAAAATAGACAATCGGTTTATTTTTTCGCCTTTAAAAAGCATAATTAGTACAATCCAAAGAGGGAAAATCGCACCAATAATGGCGCCCAAACCGCTACTGATGTATTTCACGCCCCAAGTACTCAATCCGTTGCTAAACACAAAATTTAGAACACTCAAGATTAGGATGGTTTTCCATTGTTTGCCTTTGGGCCAAGGTGTTTTTTTAAACAAAAAATAAGAAACATATAAAATTCCGCCTATGCCTTGTCGGATTCCAGCCAATTGAAAAGCGGGCATGTATTTGACCCCTTCTTTGGAAGCAATCCAAGTAGTTCCCCAAAAAAAACTGACCCAGCACAAGGCGAGAATCGGCAATCCAACACCGTTAATTTTGGATAAAAAAGCATTTTTGGTTTTGGCAATCACGCTATAAATTGGGTTTTAAAAAGGAATATCCTAAAACAGTTTCGACTTTGGCACTCAAAATTGTTTTGCCAAAAGTAGGGCTTTCCAAATTAAACTGAGGCAATTCAAGTCCTAAATCAATCGCTTTTTGGGTGTAATATTCTTCGCGACTGGGGTGAAATGGAGCCACTGCATTGAAGGTTTCGCCCCACACTTCATTGTCAGTCTGTCCCGAAAATTCGGGAGTACGAAGACTTTTCTCAATAATCCTTAAAATAATCCCGATGCAATCCACTTGATGAATCAAATTGATGGGTGCTTTGGGGTTTTCGAGGTTTCTCTTCCCCGCCAAAAACGGAATAGGATGGCGGTCTTCGCCAATCAAACCTCCAAAACGTAGAACAGTAGTTTTAAAACTAGAATTACTTTGCAACAGTTGTTCGACCTGAACCAATTGTTTGCCGCTTTCGGTTTCAGGATTTAAAATAGAATCTTCTGTCACGATTGAATTATCCTCTGCATAGACCGATGTTGAACTGACAAACAAGACTTTTTCGATAGCCGATTTTTCGATTTGCGGAATTATATTTTTAATCTTTTCAACGAATGTCTTCCTGAGCGCAGTCGAAGAATCAGTTCCTGAACCACGAAGTTTGGGTGGAATATCAATAATTAAAATCTCGGAATTTTCTAGAAAACCGTCTAAATTTCCTTCGGCTTTATCTTCGGAAAGGGCAATCAAAAAAGGCTGAATTCCAGCGTTTTCTAATATTGAAAGTTTATCTGTAGAAGTAGTCGAACCCTTTACAGAAAAACCTTTTTCTATCAAGGCTTTCGCCAAAGGCAAACCCAACCAACCGCAACCTAGAATACTTATTTGTTTCATTTTTATTTTTTGTCTTTTTTCTTCTTTTGCCACAGATTAACACAGATTAAAACGGATTTTTTAAATGCGGTCACAATTTGTGACTGCATAATTGATTCCATAAAATAACAAATCTGTGAGCATCCGTATAATCTGTCTCATCCGTGGCCCATTTTTACTATTTCGGAACGCGTAGCGGACAGCTATAAACATCAAATCCCCTTTTTGACTAGCATATAATAATCCCCCTCCAAAAGTCGATAGCCTTGATCGTACACAAAATAGTAGGTATTTCCCGTGTTAGTGTTCAAAATATTGGTAAAAAATTCAAAATCGAAGCCTTTACTCAGCAGTTTTGATTTGGTAGTTTTAGATTTATCTTCTGGATTCAATTCGGATAGGATTCGGTAATTTTTACGCAATTTGTTGTTCACATTGCGCATAAAATTCGTACTGTCTTTGTTTATTTTGTTGTTATAGGCATTGCGGCAGCCGTCGCTACAAAACTTTTTGTCCTCGCGTCCCACAATTTTATCGCCACATTCTAAGCAAGTTTTATCCATGGTTTTCTGAGTTTAAAATTGACCTTTGTGTGCTAATGCTTGTTCGATATGTGCCAAATGATGGTTGCAATGCCAAGCATACATCCCAATAATTTCGTCTAAACAAGACGTTTTTTTGTTGGCCGGATGTGTAAATTGTCGTTTTAATTCAGAAGCTCCCAAACTTTTGAGCAACAAAACCCAACGATAGTGAACACTTTCTATAAGTTGAAGTGAATGAAAAATGTCATCCGATTTCCCATCAACTAGTTCAGCCCATAACTGCTCTTCGTATGGTTTTATGGTAGGATTATCTTCGGTCAGAGCCAGTTTAAACCGAATAATAGAATTTATATGACTGTCCGCACAATGATGCACCACTTGTTTGATGCGCCAACCCTCAGGGCGATACACCCAATTCAATTCCTGTACAGAAAGTGTTGATGTCAGTTTCTTTATTTTGACAGGGAAATTTTCTATGGCTGCTATCCAAGATTTTAAATCAGCTTCAGAAATGACTTCTGGCTTTTGAAATTTACCAATAGGGAATTTTAGGTTTTCTAAGGTAGTATCTTTGTTCATTGACTTTGGATTTTAATTTTTATCTAATTCTATAACAATATTTGTAATTAGGTTCACCACGGAACCATAAAACTTTAAATTAACTTTTTCGAATTCGTCAGTGTGTTGATGATAGTCTGGGGTGTCCATAACGCCCATGTATAGAAATGGAATTCCTTTTTTGTGAAAAGGAGCATGATCGCTACTTTCTGTCCAGTTGTCAATAAATGCTGTTTTCTTAACGGGTTTATCAAATCCAAATAGGACATCAATATTGGTTAGGTTTTGTAATGGCACAATTATCTTTCTCAATTTAGGATGGTAATTTGTCCCTACAATAATTAATTCATCATTAGTGTCATTTCTAGAAATCATATCAAGGTTTATATTCATTTTAATTGACGAAAGATTTATGGGCGAATGGTCAACAAAATAAGCTGATCCAGCAGTGCCTTCCGATTCTTCTGCATCAAAAAAGCAAAAAACCAAAGAGTGACTCGGTTTGTGAATTGAAAAATACTGAGCCAATGCTAGTAAACCACAAACACCAGAAGCATTGTCGTCGGCGCCGTTGTATATTTTGCCATCAACAACCCCTAAATGATCATAATGTGCCGACAGTACTATATAGTTTTCAGGGTAAGTCGTTCCTGGAATATAACCTATAATATTAGTTGCATCGGGAAAATATGTGCCATTGTTTGTATAGGTAAAATGTTGTTTATAGGTGTCATTAAATGAAGTAACCCCCAATTTTTTTAAGCGATTTATGATGAAATCTTGCGCAATATAAGATTCTTTTGTTCCAGGAAACCTACCTTTCAAACTATCACTTGATAAAAACTGTAAGTCTTTTGTAAGTGTAGTTGGGTCTGTAATCAGTATTTCAGAAATTGGTGCTTTAGATTGTAATGCCTTTCGTTGTGATTGAATTTCAGCATACACTTTTTGTGTTGGATTACAGCCGGTAAAAAATAAAGTACTAACTATGATACCCACTAAAAGGGGAAACGCATTGGGTTTTGAATTAAAAAATAATTGTTTCATGGTGGAATTATATTTGTTATCATTTTTAGTTAAACTTAAAACTAAATTTTATTTTGGTTATTAAACCCCAATCAAGCTGTTTTAAAAGAGTGAAGAAACAGTTAAAAATAAAAGTTTAAAAAAGCATGTTGGTTTATTTTGCTAGGTAAACTTTCAATGGCTTCAATCCAAGTTTTTAAATCAGCTCCAGAAATGGCTTCTGGCTTTTGAAATTTCCCTATTGGGTATTTTAGTGTTTCTAAATCAAAATTATTTTTCATTATATGTAATTAATTATTTTAAAATCAATCAAATATACTACTAATTTTCCATTTACAAACGGTTACAAATAGTTACAACCGAAAGTAAATAGTTATCTACCGAATAAAATTTTGGTGTTGTCGCATCTTTGCCTTGTTGATTTGAACGAGTCATTCAACACAATATATACTAACAATTTAAATTTTACACGCCATGAATGCATTAAGAAACAAAGTACAGTTAATCGGACACGTAGGACAAGATCCAGAAATCAAAAACCTTGAAGGAGGCAAAAAAGTAGCCAATTTTACTATCGCCACCAACGATAGCTACAAAAACGACAAAGGAGAAAAAGTAGAACAAACCGAATGGCACAAAGTGGTTGCCTGGGGAAAAACCGCCGAAATCATCGAAAAATATGTAACCAAAGGCAAAGAAATCGCCATCGAAGGTAAACTCACTCACAGAAGTTATGATGACAAAAACGGCGAAAAACGCTATATCACCGAGGTAGTGGCGAATGATTTGCTGCTATTGGGGAAATAAAAATTTTCTAATTTCAATTACAAGCGACAAGACTATACTCATGTTTTTTATGTTGAACATAAGCATTATCTTATTTTTATTAAATTTATGTGTATTTAGTCGATTTTATTTGTATTTTAATTATTTAACTACTAAGTTAAGTTAAATTTGAAGAGCTAAATCGTTTAGTTTATTCTACAATAAAAAAAACCAATGCTCTAACATTGGTTTCTTAATTGATAGATTACATTTAATAATCTTTTATTTTCGACAAATGAAAATACTATTTTTGATTTACTGTTCTTTGGTTATCTTTCAAATAACAGAGTTATTAAAAGAAATTAGAAAATTAATTTTTGTAATTAAATTCTAATTGAACTAACCCATTAGGAATTATTTCTAGTGGGTTTTTGCTTTATGATTCAAATGTATTTAAATATATCCGATGAATTACAAAAAAATCGACAAAAGGTATAGTTTTTATATTTTTGTGGTTTTATTCTTGTTTTTAAATCTAATTTTTAGTTTAAAAACTGCAATTTTTATTTCACAATCCTCAAAACATCAGTCAATTTTTCAAAAGTATAGAAGTTTTCATGTTCGATTTTAAAATCAATTTTTTCGTGTTCCCAAGTGGTGTGAAACGGAATATGCACGGCCTGTCCGCCAATAGCCAAAACAGGCAACACATCCGATTTTAGGGAGTTTCCAATCATCAAAAAATCGGCTGGTTTTATCTCTAAACGTTTTAACAAATCAGAATAATCCTTTTCTTTTTTGTCGGACATCACTTCGATATGATGAAAATAATGACCCAAACCCGAATCATGCAGTTTCCGGCGTTGATCCAGCAAATCGCCTTTGGTGGCGACTACTAATTTGTATTTGCCATGCAAAGCCTTTAAAGTTTCCTCTACTCCATCCAACAAAACAATAGGTTTTTCAAGTAATTCTTTGCCATACTCTATGATTTTTTCGATCACTTCAATAGGAATGGTGTTGTTCGAAATTTTCATTGCCGCCTCAATCATCGAAAGAATGTAGGCTTTAATTCCGTAGCCGTAGATTTTGATGTTATCGATTTCGACCTTAAATAATTCCTGAGAAATACCTTGGTGCGATAAATAATCGCTCATCAAACCACAGAATTTTTCTTCCGTTTCCAGAAAATAGGTTTCGTTGACAAATAAGGTGTCGTCGGCATCGAAGGCAATTATTATTGGTTTCATTGTTTTGTTTTAATTATTTCGGTAGAGACGTTGCATTGCAACGTCTCTACGGATATTTGATGAATATATCAATCGTAAAATTTATCGTCTTTCCAATTCGCCACATTGTTTTCAATATAATTCTGAATTCTTTCAAACGATTCGGAATCTCGGATAATGTGGTCATGAAAACGTTCTTGCCATTCAAAATCAGCATGAATAAAATGGGCATTTTTGCTAACCACCGATTTATAGGAACGTATTATGGTTGAAATCGTACCTGGTTTTGGTGAAATTTTTGCCATGAATTCAATTTTGGTTTCATTTTCGGGGTTTTCGGCGTTTTCATGGTTTTCGGTAGAGACGTTGCAATGCAACGTCTCTACGGGCAACGTTTCAACAACACAATCATCATCAACATTTTTTTTGTCGATTATCAATATTCCGTGGACATGATTTGGCATAATCTGAAAATTTCCTAATTCGACAAATGGAAAATGTTTTGGAATTTCCATCCAAAATTCATTTGCCAATTTACCGATTTCGTTCCATTGCATTTCGTTTTCACCATCAACAACAACAATTTCACCAAAAAAATGTTCTCGATTTCGGGTGCAAAACGTTATAAAATAAGCACCGTTTGTTCCGTAATCCCAGTTTTTTAAACGGCTGGTGGAAATGCGGTATTTATTTTGAAATTTATTTGGCATATTGTTTTCGTTTTTCGGTACAGACGTTGCAATGCAACGTCTCTTTGTTTTTATTTATAATGATTTTGAAACCTTCAATTTCTATTGAAACGTTGCGGTGAAACGTTTTGTCAATTGAGACGTTGCGGTGAAACGTTTTGTCAATTGAAACGTTGCAATGCAACGTCTCTACAAATCCCATTAAAACCTATTTCGAAACCACACTTTTTGCCATTCTCTTTTTAGAATTAAAAAACAAACTTGTTCTGCCAATTGCACTAAATCGGAGCCATCCAGACTTTTTATTTCTTTTTCGGGAACATCAATGATGTATAGCAAATTCAAATATTCGGCGAATTTGTACTGAATTAATCGGTACACTTTTTCGGTTAGTTGAATTTTTAATTCTTCGGGCGAAATGCTTTTGGGGAAATCAATTCCTTCGTTGGCTAGATTGAAATCTTTGTTAATTTGTTCGATTAATTTTAGATACAAGGTTTCTTTTTCAGCTTCTGAAAGTAACAAATCGACTGTTTTTGGGGCAATAAATTTCATGCAGTATTTTGGATTTTATAATTTTTAAATTCCCATAAATGTACCATTTTAGCCAAAAGCACATCGCCACCAGCATAGAAAAAAACGGCACCCAAAGGCGGATTTATAGCCGGAATAACCCCAAATGTTTTGGGAACCCAAGTCCAACATTTGAAATACGTTCCCACCAATTCAATAAAGATAACACAAAGGGCAATAGCATAATAGACGTTTTGCCATTTTTTTCTTCGCATTAAAACAAAAAACAGCGTTCCGAAAATAAGCGAAAAAACATCATTCAAAAAGATTCCGACTCCCAAGAAAAGCAAGGCAAATGACAGCAAAAATAGTTGTTTAAGTCTAATTTCATTCTTGATAAAAAAAGGGGTTTCTGCCAAAACAAATCCAGAAGCATAGACTATAGCATGACCAAAAGGAACGTAGAGCGGAATAGCATGATTTCGATAGTCATACATTCCTAATAATTCACAAAATAGTAGCTCCCCTAAATACGATAGAAATACCATAACGAACATAAGCTTGCGCAGGTAGGAAGAAGCGGATCTAAAAAAAAAACTGAAATAGCTTATGGCTAAAATGGCGGTTAATATTCCGCCATCAAAATAATTTTTTTGGAAATCAGCCGAGTCTACCCAAAGGGCAAAGAGTGTGAAAAAAGGAAATAAGTAAGCAAACCAAAATCTGTTTTTAGACGGGTTTTCTAAAATGTTGAAAAGAGCTAATGAAAAAAACCAACGCATGGTATTAGACTTTTCTTTTCATCAGATTTTCTCCAAAATTGCTAAGCATTGCTTTTTTGTCTTCGGAAATATTCATTTTAAATAAGGTTTCAAAAGCTTTTGACGTATAATTTTGAATCTCTATTTGTGTAGCTTCTGACGCTCCAGTTTTATTGAAAAGTTGCTTCACTGCATTAATTTTATCGATATTCTCTACTAATTGAAGCGAAAACAAATGCAATAGTTCATCCTTTTCTGCGGCAGAAGCAAATTCAATTGCTTTAAGATATAAATACGTTTTCTTGTTTTCGATGATATCACCGCCCACCTGCTTTCCGAAGGTTTTTGGATCACCAAATGCATCTAAATAGTCGTCTTGCAACTGAAATGCCAATCCTAAATTGAGTCCAAAATCATAAATTAAATCGGCATTTTCGGGAGTAGTTTCGGCAATAATAGCACCCATTTTCATGGCGGCAGCCACCAAAACTGCTGTTTTGCATTCAATCATTTTCAGGTATTCCGGGATAGTGACATCAATACGGGTTTCAAAATCAACATCCCATTGCTGTCCTTCGCAAACTTCGAGAGCTGTTTTGCTAAATAATTTGGCTAATTCTCTAAAAATAGGTGGTTCATAGTGTTCGAAATATTGATACGCCAAAATCAGCATTGCATCACCAGAAAGAATCCCGGTATTAATATCCCATTTTTCGTGAACCGTTATATTGCCTCTTCGCAAGGGCGCATCGTCCATAATATCGTCATGAACAAGCGAAAAATTATGAAAAACTTCGACGGCCAAAGCCGCTGGAAGGGCCTTTTTATAATCGGCATTAAATACCTCAGCACTCATCAAGGTCAAAATTGGACGCATTCGCTTTCCGCCCAATTGCAAAATATACTGTATAGGTTCATACAAGTTTTTGGGTTCCTTGATGCTAGATTGCAATTGTAAATAGTCTGAAATAAATTCCTGATACTGCTGGATGGAGTGCATTATATAATGTTAGAAGTTAGAAGTTAGAAGCGGCGAGTTTTAATGCTAAATTCATCTTTTTACTTACCACTTTTCACTAGACAAATATAAATGAAATATAGTTTAATCTGTTAGGCGTAATTAGTTTTTAAATAAATTACCTCGGGGCAGAGCCCCAGAGGTGTCAAAAAATCGAAGCAGAGCTTCGAGGAATTTAACCTAAAGAGATTAAAATTTTTCATCAGCTCGAGTGATTTTCTCCCATCTTCCATCTCCTAAATGTTAAATTATTGTAAATACTTTGGAAACTATTTGCGTATTAAAAGTTTCCATTTTACATTTGCAACCTAAATTTAATATTTCTATTCCCAAAAATGAAAGAAAAAATTATAGCAAAAGCAACGGATATGTTTTTAAAACTGGGTTTTAAAAGCGTGACTATGGATGACATTGCTGGGGAAATGTGTATTTCAAAAAAAACAATCTACAAATATTTTTGCAACAAAGAACTGTTGATTGCGGAAGGGACAAGTATTGTTCATGAACAGATTCATCAAGGTATTAATGCTATTGTCGAAAAAAACTACAATGCCATCGAAGAGAATTTCGAAATCAGAAAAATGTTTCGAGAAATGTTTAAATCAACAGACACTTCGCCTGTTTATCAATTAAAAAAGCATTATCCAAGCATTTATGAAACCGTAATTTCAAGAGAAATTGAAGAGTGCATCGCCGTATTCACACAAAACACAATCAAAGGAATTGATCAAGGATTATATCGAAAGGAAACGGATGTAGATTCTTTTGTGAAATTTTACTACACCCTAATTTTTAATATTAATGAAACCACAAAACAAGAATCGGAGGTTTTCAAATTAGAAATGAAAGCATTAGAATATCACACCAGAGCCATTGCCACTCCAAAAGGCATAATCGAATTAGAAAAACAATTAAATACTCCAACTTTATGATGAAACAAATTACATTACTCATTATTGCATTAATAACAATGATTGTCAATGCTCAAGAAACAAAACAAAACTATTCTTTTAGTTTAGAACAAGCTATTAGCCATGCGTTAACCCACAATTATTCGGTTATTAATGCTGGACGAGATATTGCATCGGCACAACAAAAAAAATGGGAAACCACCGCAGCAGGTTTGCCTCAAATTAGCGGCAGTGTTGGCTATTTGAACAATATTGATTTCACGCTTTCTGGAGTGTCGGGCAATGCGTTTAATCCTGACGGAGATCCTAATGGCATTAGCCTTTTTGCTTTTGGAACTAAACATAATATGAATGGACAATTAACTTTAAGTCAACTCTTGTTTGATGGTTCCTACATTGTAGCACTACAAGCTTCAAAAACCTATTTGAAATTTTACGAAAATGCACAAAAGAAAACCAATACTGAAATTAGAGAAATGGTCATCAATGCCTATGGCAATGTGTTATTAACAAAAGAAAGTATTTTGATTTTTGAAAAAAACAAAGCTATCCTTGAGAAAACCTTGTCTGATACCAAAGAAACTTTCAAAAATGGATTGATAGAAGAAGAAAATGTAGAGCAACTTCAAATCACTTTGGCTAGTGTAAACAGTAATTTGAATAATCTAAAAAGAGTATTAGGCATTGCCAATAACATGCTCAAAATAACTTTAGGAATTGACATCGATCAAGAGTTAATACTCACAGATAAACTGGACAATTTGACTATTGCTAATGTAGATTTTGCTTTTTCTCAAAAAGATTTTAATGTTTCAAATAATATTGATTACCAGATGGGCGCCAATTTTGAAAAACAAAGACAACTGGAGTATAAATTGGAGCGATACAAAGCACTTCCTACTTTGGCAGCAGCTTATAATTTGGGTTACAACTCCTTTGCCAATGATTTTTCGTTTATTGATTCGGATCAAAAATGGAATAAGTTTTCTAACATTGGGGTAAATTTGAGTGTCCCTATCTTCAGTAGTTTTGGGCGATATGCTAAAACACAACAAGCCAAAATAGCTTTGGAACAAGCCCAAACTAAATTGAGCGAAACCGAACAAAAACTAAAATTACAGTACGCCAATGCTAAAAGCGAATATGAATTTAGCTTAGAAGAATTTGCTACGGCAAAAAACAACTTAAATCTTGCTGAAAGAATCGAAAAAAAGCAACAAATCAAATTTGCCGAAGGTTTGTCAACCAGCTTTGATTTTAGTGAAGCGCAAAGACAATTGTACACCACCCAACAAAGTTACCTACAATCTATGGTCAACATTATTAATAAAAAAGCAGCTTTAGAAAAAGTAATAAACAAAAACTAACACCTTAAACGATGAAAAAAATAGCCTTATTTACCCTTTTAAGTTTGATGCTTTTCGCTTGCGGAAACAAACAAAACGAACAAACACTTGAAAATTTAATTGAAACCAAAAACCTAAAAGCCCTAAACGAAAAGAAAACAGTTTTACAAGCCGAAATCGCAAAAATTGAGGAGGCCTTAGCCAAACTTGACGTCAAAACCGAAGAGGCATTAGTAACGGTAGCGACTATTAAAGATACTGTTTTTAGTCATTATCTGGACATTCAAGGTAATGTTGACACTAAAGATAATATCTTAGTACAACCCGAGTTTAGCGGAACATTAACTTCTTTGACCGTTAAAGCGGGACAACGTGTTGCTAAAGGCCAAATTCTAGGTAGAGTTGACGATGCTGGAATGAGCCAACAACTAGCCAGTTTAGAAAGTTCGTATGCTCTAGCCAAAACTACTTTCGAAAGACAAAAAAATCTTTGGGACAAAAAAATAGGTTCTGAAATTCAATTTCTTCAAGCTCAAAACCAAATGACTGCAGCTCAAAAAGGTGTGGCTCAACTCAAGGCTCAATTATCAAAAACAGTTATCCACGCTCCGTTTTCAGGAACCATCGATGAAGTTTTTGTAGAGAAAGGTCAAGTTGTTGCACCAAGTATGCAGGGATTAATGCGTATTGTGAACCTCAACAATATGTATGTTTCGACTTCGGTGCCTGAAAGCTACATTGGAAAATTGAAAGTGGGCGATCAAGTAGAAGTTTTCTTAACTTCCTTGAACAAAACCTATAAAGGAAAAGTGCGCCAAGTAGGAAACTTTATCAATCCAAACAACAGAAGTTTTGGTATTGAAGTAGGCTTGCCAAACCCTGATAATTTATTGCGTCCAAATCAGGTAGCCAAACTAAAAATTGTGGATTACAGCAGCAAAAATGCTATTGTTGTGCCAAGTGGTATCATTCAAGAAGACGGAACCGGTGCCAACTATGTATATGTTGTGGAAGGTAGCAACGGAAAAACAGGAACTGCCAAAAAAGTTATCGTGGAAGTTGGGAAATCATCAGACAATGTAACCGAAATTTTAAGCGGATTATCGACCAATGATATTATTGTAACCGAAGGGGTTAATAGTATTTCTAATGGAATGAAACTTAATTTTTAAAAAAAGTTTAAAATTGTTTAAAAGTTTAAGATTGTTCAATAAAACGCAATTAGCTTAAATATTTAAACCAAATTAAACAACTTTAAAACAAAATATATGTCACACAAAAACAAAGAATTCAGTATATCAAGTTGGGCGATAGACAATCGCGTAACCGTTTATATCTTCACATTATTAGTTACCATTACAGGTCTAATTGCTTATACATCAATGCCACGTGAAGATTTTCCAGAAATCATTGAGAACAAAGTCTATATTTCGTCTATTTTCCCAGGAAACTCAGCCGAAGATGTAGAAAAATTGATTGTAAAACCACTCGAAAAAGAACTCAAAAACATCAGTGGTGTCGAGAGAGTAACCGCAAGTTCCTTTCAAGATTACGGAATGATCATCGCCGAGTTTTCGGATAAAGTTTCTATTGAAGAAGCCAAACTAAAAGTAAAAGACAAGGTCGATATTGTAAAAGCTGACACCGATTGGCCCAATCTAGACAACGGAAGTAAGGTAGAACCAAGTGTTTTTGAATTGAATATTTCAGAAGAAGTGCCTATTTTAAACATTCATTTAAAAGGAAATTACACTACGCAACAACTCAAAAAATATGGCGAAAGACTGCAAGATGATATCGAAGAAATCCCTGAAGTAAAGAAAGTAGAAATTCTTGGGGTGGATGATAAAGAAGTAGAAATTGCCGTTGATATTTTCAAAATGACTGCTGCTCAAGTTTCGTTTGACGATATTCAAAATGCGGTAAAATATGAAAACATGACGCTTTCGGGCGGGAATTTAATTTCGCAAGGTTCAAGAAACAACATCCGAATTGTGGGTGAGATTAAAGACCCGAAAGAACTCGAAAATGTTATTGTAAAACATACTGGTGGAATCGTGTATCTAAAAGATGTGGCCACCGTTTCATTCAAAGAAAAAGAAAAAACGACCTATGCTCGCGAAACGGGTAAAGAAGTAGTGATGCTCGATGTGAAAAAACGCTCAGGTCAAAACATGATTTCGGCAATTGATCAAGTCAAAGAAAAACTGGAATTGGCTCATGAAAATTATTTGCCAAAAGATTTACAAGTTGAACTCACCAACGATCAATCGGAACGTGTAGAACATCAGGTAGATGAACTGTCTAATCACATTATCTTCGGGATTGTGTTGGTTATGATTGTGTTGATGTTTACCATGGGATTGCGAAACTCTTTGTTTGTTGGAGCCGCTATTCCGCTGTCGATGATGATTGCTTTTACAGTTTTGTCGATGTTTGGATTAACCCTAAACACGATGGTGCTTTTCGGATTGGTAATGGGATTAGGTTTATTGGTTGATGACGGAATTGTGGTCGTCGATAATGTTTTTGCCAACATGAAAAAGGGAATGACTCGAGTTCAGGCTTCCAAAGTGGGTATTGGCGAAATTGCATGGCCCGTAATTTCTTCTACAGCAACCACTTTGATGGCATTTTTACCTTTTGCTCTTTGGCCAGGAACTATGGGTAAATTCATGATTTACTTCCCAATAACCTTGACGGTTACTTTGACGGCTTCGTTATTTGTAGCGATGGTCGTAAATGCTGCTATGACTGGTGGTTCTATGGATATTGAAGATAGAAATGTAACCCTAAAATCAGCCAAAAGATATACGATTATCTTCTTAGTCGTAGGCGTATTATTTGTGATTATTGGAAATGTAAAAGACGTGAAATTTGCCCGAGGAATTGGACATTTTGCACTCATTTCGTTAGCCTTAATGTGGTTGTACAAATGGAAAATGTATCAATGGACACAAGATTTCCAACACAGCTTTTTCCCAAGATTGGAAGAAAAATACAAACGTTTTTTAGGAAAAATTCTAAAAGGTCGACATGCTTGGTTTGCCTTGGTAGGAATTATTGGAATGTTATTTTTATCTATTTTTCTATTGGGACTTTTCCCTAGAAAAGTATTGTTTTTCCCAGACAATATCCCAAGACAAGTCATTACGTATATCGAATATCCGCAAGGAACCGATATCGATAAAACCAACAAGGCGACTTTGTTTGTAGAAAAACAGGTCATCGATATTATGAAAAAATATGTCGACCCGAAAACCGATGATAATTTCTTGGCCGAAAGTATTGTTTCGCAAGTGGGTGTTGGAGCAGGAAACCCAAATGTAGATGCGGGTTCAGCTAACGAAACCCCTTTCAAAGGGAAAGTAACAGTTAACTTCTCTGAATTTAAGTTTAGAAGAGACATTAACACTTCGGATGTTTTGGATGAAATTAGAGCGCGTGTCAAAGGGATTGCTGGCGCTACCATAACGGTAGAAAAAGATGCCAATGGACCACCTGCGGGTTACCCAATTAGTATTCAATTAACCGGTTCCGATTATAATGAAATGCTCAAAGAAGCCGACAAAATGATTGCTTTTATTGATGCTAAAAATATACCTGGTATCGAACGATTGAATGTAGATGTCAACAAACAAAGCCCTGAGCTTGAAGTAAAAGTAGATCGTGTCAATGCGGGAAGTTTGGGCGTTTCGACAGGACAGCTAGGATTCAATTTGCGTCGTTCGGTTTATGGTCAAGAAATATCGACTTTCAAAGAGGGCGATGACGATTATAACATTATGGTGCGTATGCAAGAAGATCAACGCAAGAACGAAAATGTATTGTTCAATCAATCGTTGACTTTTAGAAATCAAACCAACGGTCAAATGATGCAAGTGCCTATTTCGGCAGTATCACAAACCGAAAAAACAAATACCTACAACCAAATTAAAAGAAAGAACTACAAACGAATCATGACCATTTATTCGAATGTACTCACAGGGTTTAACGGCGACGAAATTACCAAACAAATTGGCAGCGAACTCACCAATTATAAATTACCAAAAGGAGTTACGTATTCCTTCTCTGGAGTACAAGAAGAGCAAGGCAAAAACCAAAGTTTCTTGATGTATGCTTTATTCCTCGCCATGGCAGGAATTACGATTATCATTGTGTTGCAGTTTAATTCGGTGTCAAAAACTATTGTGATTTTATTTACTGTGCTCTTGAGTTTTAGTGGGGTTTTCTATGGTTATGTCATTGCCAATATGGATTTTGTGATCCTGATGACCATGATGGGAATCATTTCCTTGGCAGGAATTGTGGTAAAAAACGGAATCGTACTGATGGATTTCTTCGTCTTACTTTTGGATAAAAAAGTAGCCGACAAAGGCGTGGAAAGCCACAATGATTTAACCCTAATCGAAATAGAAGAAGTGATTATCGAAAGTGGAAAAAACCGTTTGCGTCCTGTATTATTAACCGCGTTAACGGCTATTTTGGGATTAATTCCGTTGGCTATTGGACTCAACTTTGACTTCTTTGGTCTAGTAACCGATTTGAATCCGCATTTGTATATGGGAGGCGATAACGTGATTTTCTGGTCACCATTGGCTTGGACTATCATTTTTGGTTTGACCTACGCCACGATCTTAACTTTAGTAATGGTACCCGTGATGTTCTTCTTGGTGAAACGAACCAAGTACTGGTTGCGTGACTGGAGATTGGCAAACGCTAACGAAGCATAAGATTTATTTTTTTAGTACAGTAACCACCCGAGATTTGATTTTGGGTGGTTTTTTGTTTTTGTAGGAAGGGATTGAGTATATTAGCGAGAAATATATTGAGAAACAAACCTTCGCCAATCTAGCCCAATTTGATTGTATATACGAAAGTTTGAAGAGGCAATAAATAAGTTAACAATCTATTCGTCACGAAACCAGAAATCATTATGGACAAAACTTTGATAATTGCATTAATAAGTCCAATATTAATAACTATAGGAGGTTTAATAACTTGGCTAATTAAATCTAAAAAAGATGATTTACTATTATCCGAAGAAAGAAGTCGTGAGTTTAAAATTAAAACTTATGAAGAATTATTGGAGCCATTCATTACTGTTTTTGCTTTTGCGATTCCAGAAAAAGAAAAACAAATAGGAATAAATAAAATAAAATCACTGCAATATCGAAAAGCTAGTTTTAATCTAATGACATTTGGTTCTGACGATGTTGTTAAATCATATAATAAAATTATGCAGGCTTTTTTTTCAGTTAAAGCAGAAGATTTTTCAGATGAAGAAGAATACCCAATCTTAATGCTGACTTTGATATCAGATTTATTACTAAATATTAGAAAAGATTTGTATTTGAAAAAAACCGATTTAATGAGAAGTGAAATGCTAGAAGCAATGATAACTGACATAAAAAAATATGAAAATATAATTAACAGTAAAAAACTATAACGCTCGTTTATCCACAACTCTGGTGCTCGATTGCTCGATTGCTCCAAGCAGAAATAACAATTTTAAAAAGAAAAGTAAGTTGATTATTATGAAATATTTAAAAGGTTGCCTTATTATATTTTTTGGTTTTGTTTTGACATTTGTAGTAATATATTTTTTATATGAAAATAGTGTAATTTCTGATTTAGAAACACGAAGTAAAGAAGTGGAATTAAATTGGAAAGACTATGCAGAAAGCATTAAAAATAGAAATGCAAAATTGAAACAGATAAATATACTAAATGATAGTTTAACATATTTTATAAATATCTCTGAAAAGTCTATACCAAATGAATTCAATACCGAATTTGAGTTTACTGAATATAAAATTAATCAAAACCTAATGATTGAAAATAGTGGAAAAGAATTTGACGATAAATTAAATCAAAACATTAAAAAATATAATCAATCAGTAAGAGAATATAATACTTATAGAGGAATTTTTCCAAATTTCATTATTGCAAAAAGAGCGAAATTTCCAAAATCATTCGGTTATTTTGATATTATTAAATATGGAATTGAAAACCAGAATCCGAAAATAAGAAGAAAGAAAATTGAAGATTGGATTAAAAACGGTGGAGATTATCCAAAATAACAACCCCGCTCCCGTAAGAATCCTTACGTGTGGTACGTGAAGTTAAAGAATAAACGCAAAATAAACATGTTTAGCAAACATTATTATGAAAGATAAAATTTTAAACAAAATGACTTTAATAGCAATATTAATTTGCTTATACTGTAATGCTCAAACATCTGACTTTATTGTCACCACATCTAAAGATACTATTTATGTTGATAAGATCAATTTGACAGATTTTGAAGTTAAAACAAAGACTGTCGACAAAAAGGAAAAATATAAAATTGATGAAATAATTAGTTACTATATATTCAAAGAAAATAAGTATTATGAACGAATTCCGCTCGATAAAAAAGAACTTAAAGAACCAAATAAATATGATTATAGGAGAAATGAAGATTTTCATATAGAGAAATATGATAACCGTATAAGGTATAAATTTATTCGAAGATTAACCTCTGGAAAAATAAAATTATTCATTGAAGTATCAACAGCATACTACATGTCTGAATTTAATTCACCAAGTCAGCTTGCTATCCCAGCACCTGCCTATAAAAATGAGACTTGCTATATCTCAGTATATGATTCAAAATTAGAATTACTCAGCGATGATGGAAAATTAAAATTAACGAAAGATGTATATGAGTTATTAAAAATATATTTATATAACAACAATAAAATAACCAAACAATTAGATGAGTTGTTTATATCAAAACCTATTGCAAATAAAGAACAGATAATAAATTTGATCAATGAATATAATATCTGGGCAAACTCAAATAAATAGCAACTCCACCGCTGGCGCGAGCTTCAAGCTCGTTCCCACAACTTCCTAACTTCGTAGCTAAAAAACACTAAACATGAACCATTTCAACAGCCTTTTAAACCAACTAGAATCTAAAATTCCTTTTTTAGAATCGTCCAATCCAGAAATTTCGCGTGCCAATGTTGGCTGGCATATTGAACATTGCTTGTTGACTCTCAATGGTGTTACGAATTTCGTGGTTCAATCGAATCCGAAAGAATATAAATGGACATTCAATTTTATTAGAATCGTTGTTATGTTCCGAAAAAAAATCCCCAGAGGAAGAGCAAAAGCACCAAGATTAGTACTGCCAGAAGGTAATTTAACCCAAGAGAGTTTGAGCACCCATGTATCACTAACCAGAAATGCTATTAAAAAGTTAGGGCTACTGTCAAAAGACCATTATTTCAAACATCCTTATTTTGGAAATCTTAAACTAGAGCAGACCATTGAATTTCTTGAGGTTCATACCCAACATCACCTTAAAATTATTGAAGATATAATCAATAACTGATAATTTATAGTTTGTAAAAATCAAAATAGCAAGACCTCTACTTAAAAAAATCCTTGAAATCTAGTATAGAAATTGTTTCTGTGAGAGCTGTCGAGAGCAAAATACTTCAAAAAATATACTAATTTTGGAATGAAATCCAAAAAAAACATAATTATTTTGGAATTTAATCCAAAAAAACCATAATTATTTTGGAATAATAACTAAATTAACTATTTTTGTTTTCTCAAAATCAATCCCTTATGATACGGAGAGAACAAACAGCTTACGCCAAAGCACGATTATTCAAAGGAAAAGCACTGCTGGTTTTTGGTCCAAGACAAGTAGGGAAAACTACTTTTGTCCAAAACTTAATCGCCGACTTAAACAAAAAAACACTATTCCTGAACGGCGACGAATCGGATGTGCTTGTTTTGTTCGAAAACCCAAACGTTAGCAAACTAAAAAACATCATTGGCGACAACGAAATTCTCGTTATTGACGAAGCGCAACGCATTGCAAACATTGGGATTGTGCTAAAAATTATTGTGGATCAAATTAAAACGGTACAAGTGATTGCAACAGGTTCCTCTAGTTTTGAATTGGCAAATAAATTAAACGAACCTTTGACTGGAAGAAAATATGAAATGTATTTATTCCCAATTGCATTTGCCGAAATGGTGGCCCACAAAGGCTTGCTGGAAGAAAAAAGAGCCTTGGAACAACGCCTTATTTATGGCAGTTACCCAGAAATAATTACAAACCCGATAGACGCCAAAGAACATATAAAATTAATAGCCAATAGTTATTTGTATAAAGATTTGTTCTTGTTGGAGCAAATTTCAAAACCAGTTTTACTTCAAAAAATAGTCAAAGCTTTGGCATTACAAGTAGGTAGCGAGGTAAACTATAATGAGTTGGCAAAACTCATTCAAATAGACAATAAAACCGTTGAAAAATACATCGATTTACTCGAAAAAGCATTCGTGATTTTCAAACTTCCTGCTTTGTCCAGCAATGTTCGAAATGAAATCAAAAAAGGCAAAAAGATCTATTTTTATGACAACGGAATCATCAATGCGGTCACGGGAAATTTCAATCCGTTAACACAAAGAACCGATATTGGCAGTTTGTGGGAGAACTATATTATTAGCGAACGCATCAAGCACCTCAACATTCAACAAAGTGAAGCGGAATTTTACTTTTGGCGAACTACTCAACAACAAGAAATAGATTATATTGAAATAAAAGAAAATCAAATTTTGGCTTGTGAAATAAAATGGAACGTCAAAACGAAACTTAAAATTCCAGTGACGTTTTCAGCAAATTATGATAATGTTAGATCTCAAATCGTTTCGCCTGAAAATTACGAAGAGTTCTTGTTTTAAAAAACAAAATAGGCTATTACAAAAATTTGTAATAGCCTATTTTTCAAAAACTAGATTGAACGGATATTCCAACAGAAAACGTCTAGTTTATATCGTTTAACATTTTAGAAATTTCGTCTAATCTTGGAGTCAAAATAATTTCGATTCTTCGGTTTTTAGCCTTCCCTTCTGCAGAAGAATTACTTGCTAATGGCGAAAATTCGCCTCTTCCAGCAGCGGTAAGATTTTCTTTATTCACTTTTTTGTTTTCGCTCAAAATACCAACAATTGCAGTGGCTCTTTTGGTTGATAAATCCCAGTTGTCCTCGATAGGGCCTGAACCTCCAAAGGGATCATCATCGGTATGTCCTTCTATCAATACAGAAATTTCTGGGTTGTCGCCTAATACTTTGCCCACTTCAACAACTGCATTTTTTCCTTCGGGACTTACCGCCCAACTTCCAGATTTAAATAGCAATTTGTTTTCCATAGAAACATAGACTTTTCCGTTTTTTTGCTCCACTGTCAAGCCTTTTCCTTCAAAACCATTCAAAGCGTTTGAAAGCGTTTCTTTCAGTTTTCGCATACTAGTTTCCTTGGCAGCAATCAAGGCTTCTAATTCGTTTAGTCTTTTGCTACTAGCGTTTAATCGCTCTTGTTCTAAAGCCAATGATTTTTCTTTAGCCTCCAATTGTTCTAACAACTCTCTGTTTTTAGCCAAATTAGCTTTCAAAGCCTCATTACTGTTTTTTTCTAAAGCAGCATATGCATCTTGTAAAGCATCCTGTTTTTTGGTGGCAGCATCAAAATCCGATTGCCATTTGTTGCGTTCTGATTTAGCTTTATCCAATTCGGTATTCAAGTTATTTCGATCCAGTTCTAGCTGTTTTCTGGCTTTCAATAATTCGGCATTCTCATCTTCGATAGTTCGATACTCTTTTTTTAAATCAGCATATTTTTTTTCTAAATCGGTGTAAATTTTTTTAGAAACACATGAAGTCGAGAGTGCTAGGATCAGAACTGCGAGGGAAATTTTTTGTATCATTAAATTTTATTTTGAAGTTGAAATTGATTTTTGAAATTGATTTTTGAAATTGACTTTTGAACTTGACTTTTGAACTTGACTTTTGAAATTATAGTTCTTTATTCTATTTCCACCAAAATCGGACAGTGGTCTGAGTGTTTGGCTTCTGGCAATATAACGGCTCTTTTTATTTTTTGTTTCAATGGTTCGCTAACAAAGCAATAATCGATACGCCAACCCTTGTTTTCTAATCGTGCTGAAGGGAATCGCATAGTCCACCAGGTATAATTATTAGGTTCTTTATTCAAAAATCTAAAACTATCAATGAATCCATTTTTCAAAAAGGCATCCAACCAGGCTCTTTCTTCGGGCAAAAATCCCGAAACTTTCTTATTTCGAATGGGGTCGTGAATGTCTATTGCTTCATGGCAAATATTATAATCCCCACAAATTACGAGGTTTGGAATTTCTTTTTTAAGTCCGTTTATGTAATTTTGAAAATCATCCATGTACATGAACTTATGGTCTAATCTTTCACTATTCGTGCCTGATGGCAAATACAAACTCATCACAGAAAAGGTTTCGAAATCAACACGGATGTTACGTCCTTCAAAATCCATGTGTTCAATTCCAGTGCCATACACTACTTTTTTGGGTTCAACTTTTGACAAAATCGCAACACCACTGTAGCCTTTTTTTGTGGCTGGAAACCAATAGTGAAATGGGTAACCCGCTAATTCGAAATCTAATAATGGGATTTGCTCTGGAGTCGCTTTTATTTCTTGAAGACAAATTACATCGGGATTTGCTTGTTGTAACCAACCGATAAATCCTTTAGAAATAGCAGCTCTAATTCCGTTTACATTATAGGAAATGATTTTCATTTTTATTTTTTTGTGTTTCAAAAGTACTAAAAAAGTATAAAGAATGACAGCTAAAAATGAAAGAAAATGGAGTTTTTTGCTATCTTTGTTCATTGTTCAATAAACAAAATTACATGAGCTTAGTAACCGCAAAAGAAATTTCAAAAGTAATCAAAACGGATAAATACGGTGTCTTAGGCACTTTTTCAGGGTGGTTACTAATGAAAGTGTTGAAAATCTCTACGTTAAACAAAGTGTACAACCGCAACAAACATTTAAAAGATGTTGCTTTCTTGAATGGAATTTTAGATGATTTGCAAATTAAATTTGAAATTCCCGAAGAAGATTTAAAACGTTTGCCTAAAGAAGGGGCGTATATTACCATTTCCAATCATCCGCTAGGAGGAATTGACGGGGTTTTATTATTGAAATTAATGCTCGAAAGAGAACCTAATTTTAAAATTATTGCTAATTTTCTTTTGCACAGAATTGAGCCCGTCAAAAAATACATTATGCCTGTAAATCCTTTCGAAAATCACAAAGATGTCAAATCTAGTGTCGTTGGAATCAAAGAAACTCTAAGGCATTTAAGTGACGGGAAACCGCTGGGAATGTTTCCTGCAGGCGAAGTTTCAACCTACAAAGACGGCAAACTGGTGGTGGACAAAGCATGGGAAGAAGGTGCCATAAAAGTAATTAGAAAGGCTCAAGTTCCCGTTGTTCCTATTTATTTTCATGCCAAAAACAGTTGGTTATTTTATATGCTTTCTAAAATTGGCGATACGATGCGAACTGCCAAGTTGCCATCAGAAGTTTTTAGCCAGAAAAACAGGGTGGTAAAAGTGAGAATTGGGAAGCCAATTTCGGTTGCAGAACAAAATGAACATACAACTATTGAAGAATATTCAGAGTTTTTAAGACGAAAAACCTACATGCTGGCTAATCCTTTCGAAAAGGAAACACCTTTTTTGCAAACACCAACATTAAAACTTCCAAAAAATCCAAAGGAAATTGTTACTGCGGCATGCCAAGACAACATGCTTAATGAAATAAATGCTTTGCGAGAAAACGATAGTAGATTATTGCAAAGTAAGAACTATGAGGTGTTTTTTGCCAAAGCTGTTGAAATACCCAATATACTCCATGAGATAGGACGTTTGCGTGAAATTACTTTTAGAGAAGTTGGTGAGGGAACCAATGAATCTATCGATATCGACAGCTTCGATAAGCATTATCGCCACATGTTTTTATGGGATGATGATGCCAAAAAAGTGGCTGGTGCCTATAGAATGGGGTTGGGTTCTGAAATTTTCCCGAAATATGGAATCGAAGGGTTTTACCTGAATGATTTATTTAGATTTGAATCTGAATTGTATGATATGCTTGAGCACTCCATCGAAATGGGGCGTGCCTTTATCATCAAAGAATACCAACAAAAACCAATGCCGTTATTCCTGCTTTGGAAAGGAATTATACACATTACTTTGCGTTTTCCTGAACACAAATTCTTACTCGGCGGCGTAAGTATTAGCAATCAATTCTCCGATTTTTCAAAATCATTAATGATTGAGTTTATGAAATCTAACTTTTATGACCCCTATATTGCGCAGTATATTCATCCTAAAAAAGCTTTCAAAGTAAAACTAAAAGATGCCGATAAAGACTTTATATTTGATGAAGCAGAAGCCGATTTGAATAAGTTTGACAAAATTATCGACGAACTAGAACCTGGTAACTTGCGTTTGCCTGTGTTGATAAAAAAATACATCAAACAAAACGCCCGAGTAGTTGCTTTTAATGTAGATCCTTTGTTTAATAATGCTGTCGATGGGTTAATGTACATTCGAATAGCTGATATTCCTGAGAGTACCGTAAGACCTGTTATAGAAGAGTTTCAAGCGGAACTAGAACGAAAACTAGCAGAAAAAGAAATCTAGTTTAAAACCACCCTTTTTTATTAGCTTGATATATTTGGTAAAATTCGTCGTCAGACTTGGTCAAATAAATTACCCCTTCAATAAAACCTATAATACTGCCAATCCCACAAGTAACAATACCTATTACTAATTGAATAATTCCTTCTTGGGTATATCCCAAAATAAATTTATGGATTCCTAATCCTCCTAAAAGTAACGCAAAAATCCCTGCAATAACTCTTTTGTTTTCTTGTTGATCTGGTTTGGAGGTGTTCCAGGCTTCGTGTTTTGAATTTTCCATAAAAAATAATTTTAAGGTTAAGTTTTTGTTTTAGAAGCTGTTATTGTTCTATTTCCAAATTATATAGATTTTCACCATAGGCATTTTTCTTGTTTTCACCCTTAATAAACAATAAGCAAAGTATTAGTAAAAGGTTAATATAAGGTATGAAATTTAAAAAAACCCAACCTCCGTTAAAACCCAAATCACGAATTCTTCTTACTGTAACTGCGCTGAAAGGTATAAGTAACAATAATCCTAAAACCTGAGTGTTAAATAAAGAACATATAAATATGTTCTTGACTAAATACCCCAGATAACATCCTCCAAAGTAAGCTAAAAATCCAAACAATAAACAAGTGGCATATTCACTTCGAGTAGCACGACCCGAAAAATTTGCATATCTATTGTTATACCATTCCATCATAATCTATGTTTTTATAGGTTAATTACATTTCAAATATAGAAATTTTAGGCGAAATTCTGGTTTTTAAGTTATTAGGTTAAAAAAACAACTGCTTAATTTTATCGACAATAACCTGAGCCAATCTTTCGTGACTCTCGAATGTCCAACCGGCAATGTGCGGACTGAGAATTACATTTTTGGATTCTAACAAATATTTTAAAGCTTCTGGTGTTTTTTTGTCCTGAAAAAGTGTTTCAAACGAAAGTTTTTCATATTCCAATACATCTAATCCAGCTCCAAGAACTTTCCCAGATTTTAAAGCCGAAACCAAATCGGCGGTAACAATATTTTTGCCTCTCGAAGTATTAATAATCCAAAAGGATTTGGCGAAGGCATTGATAAAATCAGCATCTACCATCTTGTCGGTTTCTGGAGTCCAAGGAATATGCAAACTCAAAACATCGGTTTTTTGTTGTAATTCTGCTAAGGAAACTTGTCGTGCATTGCTATCGCCAACGTTTTCCTGAATATCATAACACAAGACTTCAACTTCAAAACCCCGCAATTTCTTAGCAAACGATTTTCCCATATTGCCGTAACCTATAATCCCAACTGTTTTTCCTTCAAGTTCGTGACCGCGATTTTTTTCTCTGTTCCAATGTCCTGATTTTATTTCGTTGTCGGCTGTATTCAAATTATTGAAAAGCGACAAAATCATTCCCAAACTATGCTCGGCAACCGCATTTCTATTGCCTTCTGGAGCAGCAATAAGTTGGATGTTTTTAGATAAAGCATATTCACAATCGATACTTTCTAAACCTGCACCAACACGTGCAATGAATTGCAAATTAGTAGCTTTGTCTAGAAATATTTTATCTATTTTGAATCGGCTCCGAATGACGATACCTTGATAATCTTGGATTTTCGCCTCGATTCCTTCTTTAGAGGAACTAAAATCTTCGTGATTGATAAATCCTGCTTGCTGCAATTGCTCCCAAAGTTTGGGATGATTGCTATCGATGTGGAGGATTTTTATTGGCAGGTTCAAAATAAAGATTTTTGAATGAAGATTAACGATTCTTGATTGCAGATTTAGAATTTGTAAACATATGATTATCGGATTTGTAAAGGGTCACACATCTAAAAATCAAAAATCGTTAATCAAAAATCTACAATCATTTTACCCTTTAATTTTCTTTAAAGCGGCTTTAATACCACGAACGAGTGAAGAACTGAAGCCATGTGTTTCCATTTCGCTCAAACCTGCAATGGTACAGCCTTGTGGCGTGGTTACTCGGTCAATCAATTGTTCTGGGTGAATGTTTTCTTCTAGAATCATTTCGGCAGCTCCTTTTACGGTTTGAGCCGAAATGGCTAATGCGGTTTGCCAATCGAAGCCTATTTCGATTCCGGCTTGCATCGAAGCACGAATATAGCGCAAAGCAAATGCCGTTCCGCTAGCGGCCAAAACTGTGGCTGCATCCATTAATTTTTCGTCAATAATAGGCGCTGTTCCTAAATCTTGGAAAAGGGTCACCACTTTTTGGGCATTGTCTTTGTCTTTCTCGTTAAATGCAATACAGGTTGCTGATGCCCCAAATTGTGAAGCAATATTAGGCATAATTCGAATCGCACTATTGGATTCACCAATCTTACTTTGAAGAGATTCAATCGACAATCCACTGACACCAGAAGCGATAATTTTATTGGAAATTACAGGAAAAATTTCAGTTAAAACTATAGTTACTTGATACGGTTTTATAGTAAGAATAATGATATCGGCATCCTGAATTTGGTGTTTATTATCTGTAGAAACGGTGATGCCTAATTTTTCTAAATGCAGGATACTCGAAGTGTTTCTTCGGGTTATTGTAATTTGATTGTCTTTCGAAAACTTAGCTAATCCTAATGCTATTGAAACGCCAAGGTTTCCTCCTCCGATGATGTGTACTTTCATTTTGCGTGTTTTTAAAATCCTAAAATCAATCTTGCTATTGTAAAATAAATAAGAATACCAAAAATATCATTGCTTGTGGTAATAAAAGGGCCTGTTGCTAATGCGGGATCTATATCGAATTTATCTAGCAATAAAGGGACAAATGTACCTATAAGGGATGCGATAATAATTACCGAAACTAAGGCAATAGTAACAATAATACCTATGATAAACTCTACGTTTAAGAGAAAATGACTTCCTAAGAATAAAATACTTGCCAAAATGACTCCGTTAAATAAACTGAGCGATACTTCTTTTATCAATCTATTGAACAACGAACCACTCAGGGTTCCGTTGGCTAAACCTTGGACAATAATTGCCGACGATTGTACGCCAACATTTCCTGCCATCGCAGCAATAAGCGGTGTAAAAAAGAAAAGATTGCCGTGTTGTTCCATGGCTCCACCAAATAATCCAAGCACTTTTACCGAAACAAAACCTCCTAAAAGTGCCAAAACTAACCAAGGCAAACGTGCTTTGGTCAACTCCATAATACTATCATCCGCTTCTACGTCTTGTGAGATACCCGCCGCTAATTGGTAATCTTCGTTGGCTTCGTCTTTGATTACATCTACGATATCATCGATGGTAATTCGACCTACAAGACAGCCCAATTCGTCTACTACAGGAATGGCTTCTAAATCGTATTTTTGCATGATTCGAGCGACCTCAACATCTTCGGTTTCTATATTTACAAAGTTTAATTTTTTTATATACACTTCGCTGATGGGCGTTTTTGTAGACGTTGTCAATAAATCCTTCAAAGACAATCGCCCCAATAATCGGTCTTCATCATCGACTACATAAATCGAGTGTACTCTTGAAATATTTTTGGCTTGAATTCGCATCTCTTTCATGCAATTAAGCACATTCCAGTTTTCGTTGACTTTTACCAACTCTTTGTGCATCAAACCACCAGCGGTATTCTCGTCATAACGAAGTAAATCAACAATGTCTTTGGCGTGTTCTTCATCGAGAAGTTCAGAGATTACTTGAGTTTTTTTTGATTCCGAAAGTTCGGCAATGATATCAGCTGCATCATTAGTTTCAAGTTCGTCAAGTTCTTCGGCTATTTCTTTTGGCGAAAGTCGGTTTAATATTTTTTCCCTTAAATCTTCGTCCAATTCTAGTAAAACTTCGGCTGTTTTCTCAGAATCTAATACCTTAAACAGATAAATCGCATTTCTAAAGTTTAGTTTTTCTAGGACTTCGGCAATATCAGCATGGTGCATGTCCTTAAGTAGAATATCTAATTCTACTTTGTTTTTGCTCTTTATGAATTTTTTTAATTCCTTAAAAAAAATTTTGCTGATTTTAAACTCCATCGGCTTCTATTTTTTGGGTCAATGCTATAAATTGGTCAACACTAAGTTGTTCTGGACGCAAGTTAAAAACTTCGTCTTCTCTTAAACTATCGGACAAATTTAGTGTTTTTAAACTATTTCTCAAGGTTTTTCTACGTTGCTGAAAAGCGGTTTTTACTACTGTAAAAAACAATTTTTCTCCACAAGGTAGGCTGAAATCTTCTTTTCTTCGCAAGCGCAAAACCCCAGATTTCACTTTTGGAGGTGGGATAAATACATTTTCGTCTACTGTAAACAGGTATTCGGCATCGTAAAATGCTTGTGCTAAAACAGACAGGATTCCATACGTTTTACTTCCTTTTTTTTCGCAAATTCGCTCGGCAACTTCTTTCTGGAACATCCCTGCAAATTCTGGAATTTGATCACGCATTTCTAAGGTTCGAAAAACAATTTGTGTCGAAATATTATAGGGGAAATTACCAATTATAGCAAATTGCTTTCCTTCAAAAACTTCGTTTACATCGTATTTCAAGAAATCTTTAGAGATAATTTTCCCCTCTAATTTTGGGTAATTAGCATTTAAATACTCCACCGATTCCGTATCGATTTCGATAACATAAGTAGTGATTGGTTTTTCTATAAGGTACTTGGTCAAAACACCCATTCCCGGTCCAATTTCTAACACATCAGCGTAGCCTTCTAGATTCAGAGTGTCGGCGATGGCTTGTGCGATGCCTTCGTCTTTAAGGAAATGTTGTCCGAGGTGTTTTTTTGCTTTTACTTTTTCCATATTTTTTTACCGCAAAGACGAGAAGGCACAAAGGTTTAATGATTTGGTTTGACTCCTGCCTAGGATAACAGAATTTAGATTGTATTTCTATTGTCTTTCCCGCGCAGGCGGGAATCTATTTAGTTATACCAATCCTCCGAAAGGTCATTCCACTCTTTGTTTTCTTCTTCAATTAAATTGATTTTCCACTGACGATTCCATTTTTTTAGACGTTTTTCTCTTAAAATAGCATCGTTTATGTATTGGAAAGATTCAAAATATACTAATCTAGTTACTTCGTATTTTGAGGTAAATCCCTCATTTATTTTTTGTTTATGCTCTAAAACCCTTCTTTCTAAATCATTTGTAACTCCAATATACAAAGTCCCATTTTTTTGACTTGCTAAAATGTAAATGTAATATTGATGTATTGTTTTAAACATTTTACATTAAAATTGGATTTACTTTTTATTTTGGTTTCCCACCTGCGTGGGAAAGACAGCTCTTATACAAACCTTGACCTCATTTTAACTCTAACTAGTTGTTAAATTCAGTTAATTAATTTCCAACTGTTTGACTAAAACAAAACCTATAAATTATTTTCTCTGTTTCTCTAACACTAATGTTCGCTTATCACTTCTAACTCAGTTCTAAATGTAAGCATTTTGTCGCCAAACAATTTCACTCCTTCGTCTCTCAAAACGGCTGCATTTTCTTGGTAATACTTTTCTAAAGTGGCTTTGCTATCCGTAGTGTATTGCACAGAATAGGTTACTCCTCCCATTTCTTCCTCAACTAAAACGCGCACCATGCGAGCCGAAGAGAATTTTCCAGTAGCCAAAACTTCTGGAATATGTTTGTGTTGCATCCAAATTATCCATTGGTCGTGAACACTTTCGTGTATGTTGGTGGTAACGTTGTAAATAATCATTTAAGTTCTTGGGTTTTAGATACTGGGTTTTGGGTCAAAAACCCTCGTTTCAAATCACAATTCTTTGTCTCCACGCAATTGCCTGTATTTTTTTCGAGCTTCTACAAAGTAAATACTGTCTTGATGATTGAATATTATTTTCTCGTAAAGCGGTTTTGCTAAATCCGGCTGTTGCAACTTCGTATTGTATATTTCTGCGGCAAAATATAATGCTTCGTCAATGTATATTCCGTCGCTGTGTTGCCCAATAATATTTAGATAATTAGGCAAAGCTAAAGCAGTATCACCTATATTTTGGTAGATCTTACCTAATCGCAAAAGTGTTACTGCTTCTATTTCCTGTCCTTTAAAACTTTTTAATATAGCCTGAAACAAACTTAACGCTTCCTGATTTTTGTTCTGGTACAATAGAAAGTCGCCTTTAGCAAACTGTTTCAAGGCGGTTTGTGTCGAATCGGCAACGGTGTTGTCGTTGATTAGAAGAAAATATTCCAAAGCGTCATTCGCAATTAGTTGCGTACTTGCCGATTTCAATTCTTTGAATTGTTTCAAAGCCCAGTCAAAATCGCCTTGGAAATAACTGGTTTTGGCGGCTTTTAAACTTGCTTCATGTGCTATAACATCGTTTTTGAGGTTTTCCTCTATTTGAGAATAATAAAGCAAGGCTTGGTTGAATTTTTCTTCTAAAAGTAAAATATCAGCCAATTGCATTTTGGCTGCAGCCGCTTCATAAGGATTCAATTCCAATTCAAGTGTTTTCTTGATTATCACTTTTGCCTCTTCTGGTTTTTGCAATTTAAAAGCAACAAAACGGGACTGAATAAGTTGTAATGACAAGGTTAATGGGCTAATTTCGAATTCTTTTAGCAAATTTGTCATTTCGGTATTGATGGCTTCAAAGTCTTTTTCTTGTGCTTTGTCAATTTTCATTTCGATTAAATAGGTATTCGACTGAACAACCAATTCTAAATCCTTGGTGTTTTCGAGTACAAATCCAAAGATTTCTTTGGCTATTTCCTGCTCTTCTTCCTCAATGGCAAGTTCCCCTAAACTTACAATACTAGACAGCGATTCGGGATTGCGCTTATAGATTGCTTTTTCTTGAATAAACGCTTTGCCAAACTCTTTTTGTTGCACATAAAACCAACTTAAATATTGGTTCCAAAAAACATCTTGGCTCTTCTGAGTTCTTGTAATTAGCTCTTTTCGAAGGGTTTCATTAAAATTTTCGTCTCCATCTTCCACAATAAAACGAGCCAGTTGATTTTGAATCTGTATCGAATTTTGAGGATTGGCAAAAGCTTCGTCAAGAAAAGTGGTAATCATCATTTGTACATTGCCCAATTGCCCGTAAAGCAGCGCCATTTGATAATTAAAATTAAACGCTGGGTTTAATGCTACGGCAGTTTGATAGGATTTTAAAGCATAATCCAATAAGACTTTTTTCTCGAAAGCATTTGAAATACCATAGACTTCATTTGGATTTTTCTTGATTCGATTTAAGGCTTCTTCGTAGTTTTTTTTGGCACTTGTCTCGTTTTTTTGCAATTGATAATTATAGCCTAGTTCGACCAGAAGATTCGATTGCTTGTATTTGTCCAATCGGGCTTGAATTGCTTTTTCGGCAATGGCAAATTGCTGTAACTGCTGGTAACATTCTATAGTTCGTAGAAAATAAATCGAGTTTTGTGGCGTAGCAGTCAATAATTCCTCGAAGCTGATTTTAGCTTTTTCAAAATCGCCTTTGTCGTAATAATACTGCGCCAATTGTTCGTTTTGTGAAAAACAAACTAAGGAGAATAAAAAGGCGATATGTAGAAAGATGTTTTTCATTTTTGAACCATATAAGGCATTTAAGTTTCCTACTTACTGTAGACAAGAGTAATTATTTTTTGTATTTTTTTATGAATAAGTTGTCAGTTAATTTATTGCTATCAACAAACATATGTTCTTCATAATATCCAATTCTTTTTTTTCTACCTATTAAAATTTCCGTTTCTATTTTAAAACACAAAACTCCTTTTATTGGCGAAAGTGAATCGGTATTTGAGAATTCAAATGAAATGTTATTAGAAATATTAGATTTGAATGTTAAAGGTTTACTAGATTTATTTGTAATAACTTTAAATTCAATTTCAAGTATTTTTTTAGTTTCATACATTAATTGAATTTTACCCCTGTAATTATTATGTTTTATTTCTTTGTATTCTAAGTTATAAAAATGACTCATTGAAGAATCAATCTTTTCATTTTTATATTGCTTAACTTGATTTACAAATTTTTTACCTTTTAGAGATTCATATACTTGAATTTCAAAATTAGTTTTAGTTGTTCTGTCAATTCCATTGATTTCTTTGATTTCGTAAAAAGAAAAATTGTCAAAATTAGCATCTTCTGTTTTTTTTTCTTTAACACAAGAATTAAGAAGTATCATTAAAAAAAATAAATTTATAAAGTATTTCATTTTCAATTTTTTTATGATATTAATTATCTGTTGCTCTCGTTATGTGATTTCTCCTATCGTCGAAATGACAAATTGTTTGAGAATTAAAATTATTACAACACTTATACTACCTTAAATACCTTATATGGTGAATTTTAATCAATAATATCAAACCCACAATAGCTTCGCAAAACTTCAGGAATTACAATCCCTTCTGGCGTTTGGTAATTTTCTAAAATTCCTGCCAAAACTCTTGGCAAAGCCAATGAACTTCCGTTTAAGGTGTGTGCCAATTGGTTTTTTCCGTCTTTGTCTTTAAAACGCAATTTCAAACGATTCGCCTGAAAAGTCTCAAAATTAGAAACCGAACTGATTTCTAACCAACGTTCTTGCGCCGTAGAATATACTTCGAAATCATAGGTCAACGCTGCCGTAAAACCCATATCACCTCCACAAAGTCGTAATATTCTATACGGTAATTTCAATTCCTGTAAAATATTTTTTACATGTTCTACCATTCCTTCCAAAGCTTCATACGATTTATCTGGATGCTCGATACGTACTATTTCGACCTTGTCAAATTGGTGCAAACGGTTTAAACCTCTCACGTGAGCGCCATAAGAACCCGCTTCCCGACGGAAACAAGGCGTGTAAGCGGTGGTTAAAACAGGCAATTCGTTTTCGCTTAAAATTACATCGCGAAACAAATTCGTTACAGGAACCTCAGCTGTTGGAATCAAGTACAAATCATCTGTTTTGTCGTGGTACATTTGACCTTCTTTGTCTGGCAGTTGCCCCGTTCCATAAGCCGAAGCTTCGTTGACCATGTGTGGCACCTGAACTTCATTGTAACCTGCAGCTGTATTTTTATCCAAAAAATAATTGATTAAAGCACGTTGCAACTTGGCTCCTTTTCCTTTGTAAACCGGAAATCCTGCGCCTGTTATTTTATTGCCTAATTCGAAATCAATGATGTCGTATTTTTTTACCAAATCCCAATGTGGTTGTGCGCCTTCGTGCAAAACTGGAATTTCGCCTTCTTCGAAAACGTTCACGTTTTCTTCGGGCGTTTTTCCTTCGGGAACAATATCAGCGGGAAGATTGGGTAAAGTATATAGTTTTTCTAAAAGTTCTGCCGCCAATTGATCAGCGGTTTCTGCCAATGCTTTGCTTTTTTCTTTGAGCAGAACTGTTTTTTCTTTGAGAATAGCGGCTTTTGATTTTTCGCCAGCCTTCATCAATTCTCCAATGTCCTTGGACAATTTATTAGATTCGGACAGTATGTTGTCTAGTTCTACTTGGGTAGCGCGACGGCGTTCGTCTAGTTCTACCACTTCTTGAACAACCGCGGTGGCATCGATATTTCTTTTTGCCAATGCGGTGATTACTTTCTCCTGATGCTCTCTAATAAATGCAATTTGTAACATATCCTGATTTTTTAAACGCTAAGTTTTATTTTAATGGAAGCAAATTTAGGGAAATGTTTGATACCATTGGGACAAAGTTTTTAAGATTTCGATTCCAAAGCTCCCAGCCTTGAGAAGGCTGGAAGTTTCAAAAAATTCGAGTAAATAAAAAAGCTACATCAATTAAAATGTAGCTTTGAAAATATAAGTTGAAACCTTTTCTTTATTTAGCTTTCATTGGTGGTAAATCGAATGCTTTTGAATCACATTCAAAATTATTACGGTGCGAACCATCGCAAAATGGTTTGTTGGATGACAATCCACAACGACAAAGTCCCAATGCTGTTCTTCCTTCTAGGCCATAAACATTGCCATCTTGATCCATTATTTCAAAATCCCCTTCGATTTTTATAGATCCATTTTTGTTGATTATTAATTTAGTCTTGCTCATCTTGTTCTGTTTTTAGAGGTCAAAGATTGTGAAAATTATCCGTACTTGCAAGATGGATTAAAATCCATCCCTACAATATGTGCCGAGCCTATGGATCATACATGCGCCTATAAGTTCCGTAGGAACGAAAATAGTGTAGCAACGTCCCGAAAGCTTTCAGGATTAATCCGTTGGCAGATAGAAAAACAAGGGATAAAGTTCCTTAGGAACGATACGTATTAATTTATTGAGAAAAATATTCTTGAAACTAGGATGCCCTAGCCCAGATGGAAACGGCATCCTCTTGTGGCGGTGTTCGCCCCAAGAGATATAGTGGACAGCTGGATTAGCTCCTAATAAAAACCATACAACTCTCAATTCTATTCCTTATTTTTGCACTTCATTAAATTCTATTATGTTACAGAATCCAAAAAGATATACCATTACCGCGGCATTGCCTTATACCAACGGACCCATTCACATTGGTCATTTGGCCGGTGTTTACGTGCCTGCCGATATTTATTCTCGTTATTTAAGATTGCAAGGAAGAGACGTTTTGTTTGTTTGCGGAAGCGACGAACACGGCGTGGCGATTTCGATGAAAGCCAAGAAAGAAGGAGTTACACCACAGGAAGTAATCGATAAATATGATGGAATAATCCGTAAATCGTTCTCGGATTTTGGAATTTCGTTTGATAATTATTCGAGAACTTCGGCTAAGATTCATCACGAAACGGCTTCGGAGTTCTTTAAAACATTATACGAAAAAGGAGATTTTATCGAAGAAGTGACCGAGCAATTGTATGATGCCAAAGCAGACCAATTCTTGGCAGACCGTTTTGTGGTGGGAACTTGCCCACGCTGTGGCAATGAAGAAGCTTATGGCGACCAATGCGAAAAATGTGGTTCGACTTTGAATGCTACGGATTTGATTAATCCAAAATCGACCATTACGGGAGAAACGCCTATTATGAAATCGACGAAACACTGGTTTTTACCTTTGGATCGGTATCAAGATTTCTTGAAAGAGTGGATTCTTGTGGGTCATAAAAATGACTGGAAACCGAATGTTTACGGACAAGTAAAATCTTGGATCGACGGCGGATTGGAACCTCGCGCGGTAACTCGTGACCTCGACTGGGGAATTGATGTTCCGGTGGAAGGTGCCGAAGGGAAAAAATTATACGTGTGGTTTGATGCGCCTATTGGCTATATTTCTTCTTCGAAAGAATGGGCTGCGAGAGAAGGAAAAGATTGGGAACCGTACTGGAAAGATCAGGGTACAAAACTGGTTCACTTCATTGGGAAAGACAATATTGTTTTTCACTGCATTATTTTTCCAGCGATGTTGAAAGCCGAAGGAAGTTATATTTTGCCAGATAATGTACCCGCAAATGAGTTCTTGAATTTAGAAGGAAATAAATTATCTACGTCTAAAAACTGGGCAGTTTGGTTGCACGAATACTTGGAAGAATTCCCGAATCAGCAAGATGTTTTGCGATACGCCTTGACATCAAATGCTCCAGAAACTAAGGACAATGATTTTACTTGGAAGGATTTTCAGGCGAGAAATAATAATGAATTGGCGGCTATTTTTGGCAATTTTATCAATCGTGTGCTGGTTTTAACTCATAAATATTACGAAGGAATTGTTCCAAGCCCAAGCCCCCTAACCCCCGAAGGGGGAACCCCCAACTTTACCGATTATGACAATGAAGTTTTAACCGAATTAAAAGCCTTTCCAGCCGCTATTTCGAGTTCGATTGAAAGATATAGATTCCGTGAAGCTTTGGGCGAAATGATGAATGTTGCCCGATTGGGAAATAAATATTTGGCTGATGAAGAGCCATGGAAAATGATAAAAACAGATCCAGCTCGTGTGCAAACCCAAATGTATGTGGCTTTGCAAATTGCTGCGGCTTTGCGTGTTTTATGTGAACCGTTCTTGCCGTTTACAGCATGTAAATTGTCGGGGATATTGAAAACCGATTTAAAATTAAATTGGAATGATGTGGCTACCAGTTCTGATTTGTTGCCTGCGGGACACCAAATTGGTGATCCCGAAGTTTCGGGAGGAATATTATTTACACAAATAGACGACGAACAAATTCAAAAACAAATAGACAAATTGGAAGCGACAAAAAAATCAAATGAAGTTGATTCATTCGAAGCAATACCTCAAAAAGAATTAATTCAGTTTGATGATTTTGCCAAAATGGATTTACGTGTGGGAACCATTCTCGAAGCCGAAAAAATGCCAAAAGCCAACAAATTGTTGATTCTAAAAGTGGATACCGGAATTGACGTTCGCACGATTGTTTCGGGAATCGCCGAAAGTTTTTCGCCTGAAGAAATCGTTGGAAAACGCGTAACGGTTTTGGTAAATCTAGCCCCAAGAAATCTTCGTGGTGTAGAAAGTCAAGGTATGATTTTGATGACTAATAATGCCGAAGGGAAATTGGTTTTTGTAAATCCTGATGCGGATGGTGTTGCGAACGGGGAGACGATAAGTTAATAATCCTTACAAACAGTATTACTAAGTTTAAAACCATTAAATATTTATACCAAAACTTAAAACTATGAAAAATTATTTATTTGTTATTTGTTGTCTAATTTTTACGTCTGTTTACGCCCAAGAAAAAGTAACTAGTTTTCCCATTACTCTTGAAAAAAAATCAACGCTTTTTGAAATTGTTGACAGTAAATCAAAAGAATTATTGCTCTATAATCGGGAACCTGGAATTACAACGGTGTTGAAAACCAATTATAAATTTGAAGTTAAAGACACTATCTATTTTCCAACCCCAAATGACATGATTTTTACAAATTATTTAGGTCATTCTAAAAAAAATGATACTTATTCAGTTTATTGGTCAGATAGTAGACGAGATAGCATATTTTATCAGCAAATCGATTTTAATACAAATGAATTAAAAAGTAAAGCCATCGCAATGAATTTCGGTGACGAAAAATTGTTAACCACCGTAAATGTTGGCTCCTCTTTTTATTTTATAACTATAAAAAGGAAAGCAAATACATTAAATTTTTATGAATTTAACGAGGGTGAGTATCAGAAGAAAGTAATCAGTTTTGAAGGTGAAAATTTTTATCATTCAAAAGACAAAAGTTCAAGTTCTATTTGGGATGTATTTAATGACGGTTATATAGGTATGCAAACAATAACGGAAGATAATATTGTATCGCTAACAAGTACAGGAAATATGAAAAAACTTTATGTTTTTAATGATAAAGAAATTATTTTAACTTTTGATGGAAATGCATTTTTTACTCAAATCTTAAAAATAAATTTGGATAATTTTTCATATACTATTCAAAACTGTGAAAAATCAACCGCAACGCCAAAAGACGAATTTGAAAAACTACCTAAGACCAATTCTTTTATTTGTAACGATAAACTTTTTCAAATTATTGCTAATTCAGAGACCGTTTCCATAGATATTAAAAATTTTAAGTTTGAAACTTTAAAAAGTTATACAATAAATAAAGGCCAAGAAATTGATTCTATTAATATGGAAATATTTGAAGAAAACGGGAAGATAACAAACAAAAAAGTGTTAGACAAATCCTCAAAATTCATCAATAGAATAAACATCTTTAATTTGGGATTAACTTGTCAATTTATTAACAACACCTATCAGCTTAATTTTGGGGCCTTTAGTGCTGTTGAAAATCCGATGATGTATGGAGCAATGGGTGGTCTTATTGGGGCTCTTGTAGTTGCTTCTTTAAGCCCAAGTTATTCTAGTCAAAGTATAAATTCTTATTCTGGAAGATATGTTGCTTATGCCAATTCTATTCTTGATGAAAACTTCAATCATTTAAAAGAAAATTTAAAAGTATCGACTTTTGATAAAGTAAGACAATTTTCCTTTGACAACAGTACTTTACAAAATCAAATGGTTTTTAAATTTGACCAAACCACTTATTTAGGTGGTTATGATAAAAAAACAAAAATGATGTCTTTTTATAAGTTTAACGATTGATGAATCCAAAAATAATCGCTGACAACACACTAAAAAACAATACCGAAGGAAAACTGGTTTTTGTGAATCCTGATGCGGATGGAGTTGGGAATGGGGAAACAATTTCTTAATTGTAAGAATTAAAAAAACACTCGAACAAAAGGCATAAATGCTTCGCCATAAACCGAATCATTTTTATCAAATAACACATTATATCGCCCGCCGATAGTTACATTTCCATTTCTGAAACCTGCGCCTAGGAACAAGCCAGTATTCCAAAAATTTTCAGAACCATTAAAATTGCGATAATCTACATTAACTCTAAGTTGTTCTAATTCTGCGGAAAGTTGAACCTGTTCAAATGGATTGATTAAGCCAATAATACTTCCACCATAGAGGTTAGAGGTGTAATCATTTCTTTGATTTATATACGAATATTGAGCCCCAAGTCCTAAAGACACATACTCGTTAAAATTGTAAATCGCACTTGGCGAAAGGGAAATATTGGTAAAGCCATTATTAAATCCTAAACCTACTCCGCCACCAAACTGAACGCTATCCCAAAATGCATTGGAGGAAGTGTTAGTCTGGTTTTGAGCATTTGTCAATTGAGAGAAAATAAGTGTTGTAATTACTAAAAGTGACACTAAAACGATTGAATTCTTTTTGTTTTTCATGTTTTGATCTTTTTTTTAACAAATTTGTACGTAAAAGTACGTAAATTTGAATTTAAATGTATTGGATTATTGTACTTTTGCGGAACTATTTTGATAAATAAAGTATATTAATAAAAATTATGGATAGGTTTTCATTTTTAAACGCGGCACACACCGAATATTTTGCACAATTATACGACCAATATTTAGAAAATCCAGACAGTATTGAACCAAGTTGGAGAAGTTTTTTTCAAGGTTTCGATTTTGGAATGGAAACCTACAATGGCGAAAACCCAGTACAATATGTAACTGAAACGGTTTCGAATCCAGTAGATAATTCTAAATTATCAGAGCAACTACAAAAAGAATTTCAGGTAGTCAAACTTATAGAGGGCTATCGTTCTAGAGGACATTTGTTTACCAAGACAAATCCTGTGAGAGAGCGTAGATCTTTTTCGCCGACACTAGATTTAGAAAACTTTGGACTTTCAAACGCCGATTTAAATACGGTTTTCGATGCTGCAAAGCTTTTAAATTTATCACCTTGTTCGCTTAGTGCAATTGTTAAGCATTTAGAATTGGTTTATTGTCAGCATATTGGCATCGAGTACATGTACATGCGTAAGCCAGAAGTAATTCAGTGGATTCAGGAGAGGATTGGAATCAATGACAACCAACCTAATTTTTCAGTTGATCAGAAAAAGAATATTCTATATAAGTTGAATCAAGCTGTTTCTTTCGAAAACTTTTTGCATACCAAATATGTAGGTCAAAAACGATTTTCGTTAGAAGGAGGAGAGTCTGTTATCCCAGCCTTGGACGCTTTGATCGAAAGAGCAGCCGAAAAAGGAGTAGAGCAGTTTGTAATGGGAATGGCGCATCGTGGTCGTTTGAATATTTTAGCCAATATTTTTGGCAAATCTACTCAAGATATTTTTGGTGAATTTGATGGTAAAGATTACGATCAGGAGTATTTTGATGGAGACGTGAAATACCATCTGGGGCTTACCGCAGACAAAATTACAAGTTCAGGAAAAAAAATAAATATCAATTTAGCGCCAAATCCTTCGCATCTTGAAACAGTTGGCGCTGTAATCGAAGGGATTACAAGAGCTAAACAAGACAAGTATTTTCCAGACGATTTTTCTAAAGTTTTGCCTATCGCCATTCACGGTGATGCTGCCATTGCCGGTCAAGGTTTGCTTTACGAAATTATTCAAATGGCACAATTAGATGGCTACAAAACAGGCGGAACGATACATATTGTAATTAACAATCAAGTTGGTTTTACTACTAATTACTTGGATGCACGATCTTCTGTTTATTGTACCGATGTTGCTAAAGTAACCTTGTCGCCCGTTTTACATGTCAATTCAGATGATGCAGAATCGGTGGTTCATGCCATGCAATTTGCATTAGATTTTAGAATGGCGTTTGCTCGTGATGTATTTATTGATTTATTAGGCTACAGAAAATACGGTCATAACGAAGGCGATGAACCTCGTTTTACCCAACCTTTGTTGTACAAAATAATTGCAAAACATAAAAACCCTAGAGATATTTATGCTGAAAAATTGATTGCCGAGGGAGTAATTGATGCTAATTTGGTAAAAACTTTAGAAAAAGAATACAAAGACGATTTAGATCATAATCTAGTAGCTTCACGCAAAAAAGATTTGACAATAATCTCTCCGTTTATGAAAAATGAATGGAATGGATTTGAGCAGGTTTCAGATTCTGAGATGCTTCATAAAGTAAGTACAAAAGTTGCCAAGAAAACCTTAGATTCAATCATAGAAACGATTTCGACTTTGCCGTCGGACAAAAAATTTATTTCTAAAATTTCTAAAATAGTTACCGATCGCAAAACCATGTATGATAATAACACTATCGATTGGGGAACAGCCGAGGCTTTGGCTTACGGATCCTTATTGACAGAAGGTTATGATGTTCGTGTTTCGGGTCAGGATGTGGAGCGTGGTACTTTTTCACACCGTCATGCTGTGGTAAAAGTAGAAGATTCAGAAGAAGAAGTAGTATTATTAAATTCAATAGCCAACAAAAAAGGAAAATTTAATGTATTCAATTCCTTGTTGTCAGAATACGGTGTTTTAGGATTTGACTATGGCTATGCTCTAGCTAATCCGAACGCATTGACTATTTGGGAAGCGCAATTTGGAGACTTTTCAAATGGTGCACAAATTATGATTGACCAGTATATATCCTGTGGCGAAGACAAATGGAATAATCAAAACGGAATCGTTATGTTATTACCACATGGATATGAAGGACAAGGAGCAGAACACTCCTCGGCTAGAATGGAGCGTTATTTACAATTGTGTGCCAGACACAACATGTTTGTTGCCGATTGTACCACGCCAGCCAACTTCTTTCACTTATTAAGAAGACAAATGGTAACCAAATATCGCAAACCATTAATCGTTTTTACACCGAAAAGTTTATTGCGTGATTCGAGATGCGTTTCTACTCAAGACGAATTGGCAAACGGAAGCTTCCAAGAAACGATAGATGATGTATTTGTAAATAAAGCCGAAGTGAAAAGTTTGGTTTTCTGTACCGGAAAATTCTATTATGACATCACTGCAGAAAGAGAAAATAATGGACGAAAAGACGTTGCTGTGGTTCGAATCGAACAATTGTTCCCTTTGCCAGTCGAACAGTTAAAAACAGTTATTGCAACGTATCCGAATGTAGATGATTATGTTTGGGCACAAGAAGAACCAAAGAATATGGGAGCTTATAGTTTTATGTTGATGAATTTTAATTTGGTAAAATGGAGATTAGCCTCATTAAAAGCCTATTCAGCACCAGCATCAGGAAGTTATACAAGAGCCAAACGCCGTCAGGCAGATGCTATTAAAATGGTATTTGATAAAAATTTATTTAGATAATGCCCACTGTAATAATCATAGACGGATTTCGATTTTTCTTTTACAGTAACGAACATTTGCCTAAACATATCCATATTGAAAAGGCTGAAAAAACAGCAAAATTCAATTTAGAGTTTGTAGAATTAATAAAATCTACAAGATTTAACGCATCAGAATTAAAACAAATTCGTAATTTAGTTGAACAAAACCAAGAACTTTTAATACAAAAATGGGATGAGTTTTTCAGTAATTAGTAAATCAAAAAATGCAATTAATATTGCTTTTTCAAATTCTAAAATGATTGTTTTTTTAGAAGATGGGCGTGAATTGTCAATTCCATTAGAATGGTTTCCTACATTGAGAAAAGCTACTATTGAGCAATTGAATAAATGGCGGTTTATTGGTAATGGAGAAGGGGTTCATTGGGATGAAATTGATGAAGATATTTCGATAGAAAATTTATTAGAATAGGAATAAAATTTAAAAATACAAATTCATAATTTAAAATAAAATAACAAATGATTTTAGAAATGAAAGTCCCATCGCCAGGGGAATCCATAAAAGAAGTAGAAATTGCCACTTGGTTAGTAAAAGATGGCGATTATGTAGAGAAAGATCAAGCTATTGCTGAGGTTGATTCTGATAAAGCAACCTTAGAATTACCTGCTGAGGTAAGTGGAATTATTACGCTTAAAGCAGAAGAAGGTGATGCAGTTGCAGTTGGAGCAGTAGTTTGTCATATTGATACAGATGGAGTAAAACCATCGAGCTCAGCGCCTACTCCAACAGTAGTAGCCGAAGCTCCAAAACAAGAAGTTAAAGCAACACCAGCGCCAGTTGCAGCTCCGGTCGCAACTTATGCTTCAGGAACACCGTCGCCAGCTGCGAAAAAAATATTAGACGAAAAAAATATTCAACCTTCTGACCTAGTTGGAACTGGTAAAGCAGGAAGAATTACCAAAGACGATGCAGTAAATGCTACGCCGTCTATGGGAACTCCTACAGGTGGAAGTCGTGGTTCGGAACGCACCAAATTATCAATGTTGCGTCGAAAAGTAGCCGAAAGATTAGTGGCTGCCAAAAATGATACCGCCATGTTAACCACTTTTAATGAAGTTAATATGACTCCAATAAATACCTTACGCAACGAGTACAAAGACGCGTTCAAGGCAAAACACGGAGGAATAGGATTAGGATATATGTCGTTTTTTACTAAAGCGGTTACCAGAGCATTACAATTATTTCCAGATGTAAACTCTATGATGGATGGTGATTATAAAATTGCATTTGATTTTTGCGACATTTCTATTGCGGTTTCAGGACCAAAAGGACTAATGGTTCCCGTAGTTCGCAATGCTGAAAATCTAACTTTTAGAGGTATTGAAGCCGACATCAAAAGATTAGCAATCAAAGCACGTGACGGACAAATTACTGTTGACGATATGACGGGAGGAACTTTCACAATCACCAATGGAGGTGTTTTTGGCAGTATGTTGAGTACCCCAATTATTAACCCGCCACAATCTGGAATACTAGGAATGCACAATATTATTGAGCGTCCAATCGCAGTAAACGGAAAGGTAGAAATTCATCCGATGATGTATGTGGCATTGTCTTATGATCACAGAATTATAGATGGTCGCGAATCAGTTGGTTTCTTGGTAGCTGTAAAAGAAGCCTTAGAAAACCCAGTAGAATTATTGTGTGATAACAATCCTAAAAAAGCATTTGAGTTGTAGAAAACAACTTTTTTATAATAATAAAATCCCAACTTATTTTTAAAATAAGTTGGGATTTTTTGTTTTAAAAAACGGTATAATTTATTTCATTATACGTTTTCCATCATTTATTTACTATACATTATGTCAATACATAAAATAGAGAGAAAGTAAGTATTGTAAGCCTTGTAATTTGATTTAAATAGCTGTTTTTAAGAGTTTTAATGGTTTTTTGTATAGTATTTGTATAGTTTTTTTCAAGTTTGAAATTATCGCTTTTTGTAAAATTGATTATACATTTGCATTTAATTAATCAACTAAATTCAATATTATGAAAAAAATTACTCTTTTAATTACACTATTAATAACTTCATTTGGATTCTCACAAGTACCAAAGATAGACTTTGAAACAAACGGTGCTACTTCTATAAGAGGCGAGAAATTAAGTACAGTTTTGATAGGCAATGGTATTGGAACTAATACTACTAAAGTGGCTAATTTATCAAAAGGAGAAGGAGAATATGATAATCCTTTTGAAATTATTTTGAAAAATCAAATTAGTTTTGCTACCACAGGAGTAAAAACTATCACTTTTGATTTTTACCAAGCTACTGCTGTCGCTCGTCCAATCCTTGTTAAAGTGGAAGCTGGAACAGGTGATACATTTGCAACTAATGGATATGAAGTTCAAATTACAACGGCTGCAACGGCTGGTTGGCAAACGTTGTCATTTAATTTTGCTTCATGCAGAGAAAGTTACCCACAAACTGGTACTAACAAAAATATTGTTGGTAGTTATAAAAAAATGTTCATTTTTATTGATTTTGGACTTAAACCTGTTAGTACTGCCTCAATCGACAACATAACTGGTGGGTCTCAAGGTGCTGCAATTGTCATTGTTGCAGATCCAGCACCAACAACTGCTGCACCTACACCTCCTGCTCGTAACGCAGTTGATGTGATTTCGCTTTTTAGTAATGCATACACTAATAAGACAATTGAAAACTGGTCTGCAAATTATGATAGTGCTGACATATCTGACGTTGTAATTGCTGGTAATGACACCAAGAAAATTAATTTTTCAAATTTCTTAGCAATACAATTTACAACTCCTGCAAATAGAATTGATGCTACACCAATGACGAATTTTCATATTGATTTATGGATCCCTTCAACCACAGCTACTTTAGATAAAAGTTTTAATCTAAAATTGTCTAATTGGGCAAAAGGAGGCGGACAAGTAAATACAATTGATTTTTCTACCACAAATGCTAGTACTCCATCGTTACCAAGAACAAATCCTGGCACTTGGATTACATTAGATATTCCACTAAGTAGTTTTACGGCTGGTGCAAGAAATGATATTGCAGAGTTTTTAATCATTGCACCAGTTTTAGGACTTGCTTATGTAGATAACATTTATTTTTGGAGAGAGCCATTGCCTGCAGGTACACCTACAATATCGTTTACAATTCCTGAAAAATCATTAACTGACCCTGCCTTTTCTTTGACTCCTTTAATCACAAGTAACAGTCCAGGTGCTATAACTTATTCTAGTAGTAATACCGCAGTAGCAACTGTTGCTGGAAGTACTGTATCTATAGTAGGTGCAGGTTCAACAACGATTACAGCCAATCAAGCAGCAGGTGGTACATTTAATCCAGCATCTAAAACCGCTGTTTTGGATGTAAACCCAGTTGCAGCTCCAATACCACCTACAGTTACTCCATCAACTGTTATAGGTATTTATGGTGAAGCATATCCTATAACGGGTTACGTTCAGGGTTTTGGAAGTGCAATAGGTGTGGATTTAGATACTAGTAGTGGAACAAATAACGCACTTAAATATAATTTTGCGAATGGTGGTTATGGACAAGAGTTTACTAAGAAAGATATTTCAGCCATGCAGTTCGTTCATTTTGATTATTATACTACCAATGCAACAGCATTTAAGCTACATATGATTTCGGGCAACCCAACTTTTGAGGCTATTTATGATATTCCAAATATTACACGAAACCAATGGGTAGGAGTAAACGTACCGATGTCAGTATTTACTAATAATCCAAGTTTTAAAGCAACCGATTTTTTTCAATTTAAATTTGACGTTGCTGCAGCAACGCCTACAGCAGGAACTGTTTATATAGACAACATCTATTTATCTTTGACAAACCCTGCTCTAGGAACTGAGTCTTTTCAAGCTTCAAGTGTAAAAATGTATCCAAATCCAGCTAAAAACGTTTTAAACATTGATTCAAATAGCACTATTGAAAAAGTATCGGTTTACAGTATTTCAGGTCAAGAAGTTTTGTCAAAAAAACCAAACAGCAATTCAACAACTTTGCAAACAAGTGGTTTACAAAGAGGAACTTATATTGTTAGATCAACAATTGATGGTAAAACAACTACTTCAAAATTGATAAAAGAATAAAGTATTATTTATCGAATAATGTAAAAAGCATCCGCCGTGGCGGATGCTTTTTTATTTAATATATTTTACTTGCTATTTCAGATACAAACAATGATTGTAATAATCGATAATCGCCTTAGCTTTTAATAATACATCTGCTCCAATAATCCCATGTACCGGTTTTGTTTTGTGGTCTATCAATGCTTTATTGACATGCGATAAATCAAAAATCACTACATCACAATCATTGATCTTCCAACGACCTAGTTTAACAGTATTTCCTTTGGCAATTTGGGTAGACATTCCCGTTGCCCCTGCTCCAGCAGCTTTTGTTTTTGATTTTGTGGCATGGAGTTGAAACAAAGCAACACTTTCAAACCCAATACAGCTATTGCTTGCACCTGTGTCTAAAATGAAATTTCCCTTCACGCCATTGATACTTGCTTTCAGGAGCAAATGCTGAGTTTTGCTTACTTTAAATTTTATCTTCTTGTAGTTTTCTTTTTTAAGAATATCAGGGAGATTCTTCATTTTCTAAATGCTTTAAAGCCCAAAAATAATCCAATTAAAGTTAATAATCCAAAGATATAAATAGAGTAATTCGTTGTTTGTTCCAATCTTCCAATTCCTCCGTTATACACAAAAGCACTCCAATAATAGGGCGATTTTTTGGTATTTGAGATTTTTGTGTCTTTCAAAAAATTAAGTTTTGCGTTGGCATTTGCTTCAAAATAGGATTCTCCTTTTTTAATATTAGTATAAAAATAATTCATGAAAGTAGCTGTTGTGAAGTCATTTACTTTCCACAACGAAAACAATATATTTTGAGCACCAGCAAACTGAAATCCTCTCGCAATACTCATCGCTCCTTCGGATTTGTAGAGTTTTCCAATTCCTGTTTCACAGGCACTCAACACCACCAAGTCCGGATTGATCTTGAGGTTATACAATTCGGAATACAAGATTTCTCGATCAAAAAATTGGATCCTTGCAGGAGTTTCTGTATCGCCAGCGGTCGCATGCGTACTCAAATGCAAAATAGAATAGTCGGCAGCATTCATCTTGAAATTATCGATAGTAGCCGTTTTATTATCAAAAAACTTTCCTTTGAAATTGTTTTTTATGGATTGCATTTCGTCTTTAGAAAATGCCAATTCGTAAGCGGTTTTTTCGAAAACAGGAAAAATACCAAGAACTGTTTTCTTGTCATTCCGATTTGTCATCCTGAGCTTGTCGAAGGACAAATAAAATGTTGCCGAATTGTTATAAGCTATCTTAAAATCATTCAGCAAATAATGCATTTTGGCAAAATTAGTCGTGGTTGATTTTTTGGTAATTAAGGCTTCGAAAGGCAGAAAATTTAACAAACCATCAGGAACGATGATGAGGTTTTGGTGAGAATTATTTTTTGGGAGTTTTAAGTATTCATAAAGAATATTACCTGATTTATTGTATCCTTTTATATCATTTATGATGGCATTTGCATCCGAAAAATAGAATAAAAACTGATTAATTTTAGTGACAGAATCTGCCGAGCCATCATAAGATTGTATTTTGATTTCGTTATTATTTAATGTAAAGGAATACATATTCTCAAATCCCGAAAAATATTGCACCAGAATCGCTTTGTCTTTATTTAGTTTCGCATACACTGATTTTATATCAATATTTTCGGCACTATTTATTTCATTTTTTGACCTGATTCCCTTTAGCGAAAGCATCAATTGATTTTGTCTTTTTAAATTTTCGTTTATTCTTGAAACGTCTGCCAAATTTCCCTTTTGTTGCTCTTTTACGATTTCATTATTTAAATCCTGAAGCTGTTCCAAATAGCGTTTTTCATCTCTCGAAGCTGTTTTTTTATCAGAAAGGTAACTCTTCAAAACTCCCGATTTTGTTCGTTCCGAAAGCTGGAAAGCACTTTCTATATAACCGATTTTCTTTTCTTTATTATAGAGATAATCATAGATGGAAATGCATTTTTCGGTGCGATTTCTGATACGAATTTGGTTAATGATTTTGGAGTTTTCATAAAGCAGTAAGTTGGCAAACAATTCTTCGATTTGAAACGATAGCGTGTATGCTTCTAATGCTTTTTTTGGTTGATCTTTCTTTAAAAATAACTGAGCTTGTAAATCTAGTGCGTCAAGTAATATTGTTTCGGCATAAAGCGAATTTCGATTGGGAAGAATATCCTTTTTGCTAGAATAATTGGGAATGAGTGTTTTAAATATAGCTGTAATTAGAGTACTTGCTTCTACGAATTTGTTTTGTTCAAAAAGCAGTGAGCTTCTTTCATAATCTAGTTTTGCTATTTTGCGAGGTTCTGAATTTCCCGATTTTAAAAATAGTTTACGTGCTTCTTCCAAACAAGTATTGGCTAGGTAATAATTGCGTTCTTTTTTATAAATAGTGGCTAAATTTCGGTAGGTATTTGAAACGGATTCAAACTGACTTGGGTCTTTTTTTAAAAATTCAATTGATTTTTGGAGTGCTTTTTTAGCTTGTTCATTGTTATTTACCAATATATAATTTGAACCTAAATTATTTAATAAATTCCCTTTTTGAATTGTAGTCAGTTTTTCGGTTTGGATTGTATTCTCTAATAATTCAATAGCCAATTTGTTTTTTCCATTACTTTGGTAAACATTTGATAAGTTGATTATGGCAGCTATTTTCTGTTGTTCGTTTCTCTGTGTATTAGCAATAAAATAATACTGTTTTATGGTGTTTTCGGCATTGTCATAATCGCCAATAATGGTATAAAGATTGCCTAAGGGTTTAAGGCAGTATTCTGTAATATCGTAATTAGAAAGCCTATGCTTTTGGAAGATTTGCCAGGCTTTTTCATAGCTTGAAATGGCTTTTTTGGTCTTGCCAAATTGGTTTTCGTAGTAGGCTTTATTACAGTTTAAAACCACTAAAGCTAATAATTCATTCTTTGTTTTTGGCTTGGGATTTTTCCAAAAATTTTGTTCGGCAGCGTCTAGTTTTTTTATACTTTCAAGGGATGGATTGGCTACAAAAACATCAACTGCATGGTATATTACATCTTCTTGGGTAGGTAAATCTTGCCCAAAAACAGTTAGAGTCGTGAAAAGAAAAAGATAAAAAAGTATTTTAACCATATAAGGAATTTAAGGTCATTTAAGTTTGTCATTTCGACGAAGGAGAAATCACATAACGAGAGCAACTAATGTGATTTCTCCCGTTGGTCGAAATGACAAAATAATTCTTATTTAAACGACGAAGTTTAATAACATAAATTGTTTCCTAAAACTTCCAAATGCCATACAACTGAATATAATTGAAATTATCTTCGAAATTCAGTACATATCTCGCGCCAATACTTGGACCAATTCGAGCAAAGCCAAAAGTAACATCGCCAAAAAAACTAGTTTGCATTTTTTCGAATGCTTTTATAGTAGTATTTATCGATGCTTTTTCTTGTAATGCTGTAATTTCATTTCCAGGTTCTGGAGGTAATGTTGCGTCAAAAATGGGTTGATAGTATTTTTTTATTGTATTCGATTCTGTTTTCTGATTTAACAAAACCGAAAATTGTGGTCCCGCTCCAATACCAATGTAATTATTAATAGAATATCTAAGTGAAAAAGGAACAACGTCAATGAGATTTTTATTGGTATTGGAGCTTTTAGTCGTTTGATTGAATGCTGCATCAATAACAGTTCCGTTATTTTGAAAAAAGGGAGTTTTTAATGGTTCTAATTTTATTGTGTTTTGTATTGGAATAGCTTCATTCTCAAACCTATTGTGCATTAATTCGATTTGCCAATATAAATGATGGGATTTGTAGGGAGATATCGTTGCACCAACAAAATAGCTTTTTGCATTGTTTTGATCTGAAAATAAATTATAACCTGCTTTCGCTCCAATTGAAATTCCTGGTTTGAATCTCGTTGTAGCATAATTGGTCATAATGGGTTCGTTTTTATCAAAAATAATGGCGGTTCGACTTCGAGTTTTAATTTTATGAAATTCTTTATTGAATTTCATCGAATATTTTACAAAGCCTTTGGTGCTATCTATTTCTTTTACATTTTTTTGTGTACTTCCTGGTAAATAAATATTTTTGAAGGTAAAATGAATTTGGTTTTTCTTGATAATGGTATCCAAACAACTGGTTGTTGGTTCTTCGTCTTTTGGACAAATAGCACATTTGGGATACATGTCTTCAATTTTGAATGTTTTTTTATCGAACATTTCCGGAATGTCTGTTTCTAATAGAATCTTTCTTGCAGGTCCTTCGCCATTATTTTGGAAACGGGTTTTGAAGTTGACTCTTTTAAAACGTACCAATCTATAATTCATAAAACTTCCGTTAGATCCCATTTTGTTGGGGTCGTGGGATGTTACAATTTCCATTTCGAGATTCTTGATTTTGTGGTTTTTATAACTTCGGTTCGGGACAAAAATACTCCGCATGGTTACCGTTGCACTCGTATCTTTAATCATTTCGGGAGTGGTTTTTAGTGTAAAAAAAACATTTCTGGTTTCGCCGGGATTAGCATCATTAAATTCTAAAACAGTAGCGTTTTTGTACTCTTTATTGGCATTTAACAACGAAGTTGCCATGTCCTCTGCGACCACTGTGTTTCTGTATTTTTTCGTATTGGCAATTGCGTTTTCGGATGCTAGATACGAATCGGAGTTTTCTAGATCATCTACAAAGGCAACCGAATTTTCCTTGACTTCTTTTTCGCCCGCATACGTTCTGAAATTATCCAATTCAAAATTGTTGTTTTTAAACTGTTTTTCGTTAAAAAACAGATATAATTTTCCGTTGGTTACATAGTTTTCTAGGTTTTGATAACTTAGAATTACTTCTATTTTTTGGTCTGGAATTGGATCACAATTTTTTTGAATTGCCAATCCATTTTGATCTTCGATAGACGCAATATCTTTATATATTTCCTCCGAAACTTCGTTTACGGCAACTGTTTTTGGTCGTGTTGCTGGTGGTTTTCCGTTGTCGTAATTGTTGGTTACCGCAAGCCTTGTGGTATAAGTTCCTTTGTTTTTATAGACGTGTTTGGGTTCGGCTTCTTTGCTGTAATGACCATCGCCCATTTCCCATAAATAGGAGAAGGAAGGTTTTGGCGCTCCTGCAATAGGAATTAAGGGTGGCGTTTCGGGTTTAAATTTTACTGAATTCCCTTTTTGGTTGTACGTAATATTGGCTCTTCGAGTAATAGTATCTTTTGCTTTGGTTTGTGCTTCGACAAGCTCAGGAAGACAGATAGAAAATAAAATAATGAAAATAAATAGTGGTTGTTTCATAATTGATTCGTTTTTAGCCCTGATGGCAGCGGCATCCTTTTTTCACGCTTTTTTTGCGTGGGAAAAGATATAGCGAACAGCAGGATTAGCTTCTAATTTTCAGTAGTTCCTCCAAGCAATGAAACCGAGGATATCTTCTTAAGAGTTTTTAAAAATAGAAAAAAGTGGTGAGCAAATCACCACTTTTTGTAAAAACTTCTATTTTGTGTTATTGTATGGCATTGATTGCGGCTACTAATTGCGCTTCGGTTCCTAGAGTTGTTTCGGCTAGCGTGAAGGTGTACACGTCGTTTGCAGCTACGGTAACCGCTTTGATGGCGTATCTCCACTGCCCATTATCTTCGGTGGCAAATATTACATGACAAGCCAATCCTATTGGAATTTGTCCGTAGTGTTCGCTGAATAATCCAGCACTGTACGTGTCCAATTTTGCAAGTGCGTTTGTTCCTTCGCCATCATAAGAAAGGTAGATTGCGCTATTGGTATTGTCATACCCATCTGGAGCATCGGCTAATATGGTCGTTCTTGGTCTTGGGTCGCTGTAAAATTTATCCACATTGGTCCATCCAAAGTTTCCAAAAGACACATAGTAGTTATTTCCTTCGGCAAATACACCGTCTTTACCACCATTTGGTGTATCAACCGCACGTTCTTGATCCCATGCCAACTCACCTTCGTCATTGATAAGTCCGTTCCATAATACCATTTCATTATCTATCCCATCAGTTAAACTGGCTGGTACGATAAGGTTGATGTTGCATGTAGTAGCTAGTTCTACTCCGCCTTGGGTTGCTTTTACAAAAAACTCTCCACCCGAAATCAGCAAACTTTGATCCCCATTTGGCATGATTCCCATGGTTGGTTTGTTGGTAATAAGCATCGTTCCTTTATCGAAAAGCTCTACAAATTCGATAGCGATTGCGCCAGTTGCAGGATTACCATTTTTAGTAAGGCAATCTCCATTTATTTTTATGGTTACTCCTTTGTCCGATGTTAATGTGATGATTCCAGCTCCAGCAGTCGCTGTAAAATTTTGAGTTTGTGCTTCTAGTGCTGTTTCTCTTAGAGCATACCATTCTCCTACGCTAGGTCGAAATATTTCGTTTTCTGTTTCTTTATCGCAACTAATTAAAGAAAGAGTTGCCAAAGCTAATAATCCGATTTTTTTAATGTTTGTCTTCATAGTTTCTAAAGTGTTTAAAGTGTTGATTTTTTTGTTTGAGTTGTTTGTTGTGTTCATGATTTCTAAATTTTTTTTGTTAATTGTTGTTTTCATAATTTCTAAAATGTTTTTAATTTTTTTTGTTGCCTAATTTTGTTTTCTATTGTTATATCAAATAAGGTTTAAATTTGTTACCCTTGTTTTAAATTAAATTGCCAAAAGAACGATTACAACCATATATCAACCTTGTTTTAATTTTGTTACCTCTTTTTTTACTATTTTCGAAAAAAGTTTTTTTATGGCTAATACCACTATACATCCAGACCAAATCTATATTGAAGGTCTTGCCAACAATGATTCGGCAATTATTCAATCTATTTACAAGAAATTTGTTCCCAAAGTAGTTTCTTATATAAGGAACAATTCTGGTGATAATGACCAAGCCCAAGATGTGATTCAAGAAATCATGATATTACTTTTTAATCAAGCCAAAGCCAAAAAACTACAATTGAGTTGTCCGTTTGATGCGTACTTTTTTTTATTATGTAAAAGGAAATGGCTAAACGAAATAAAAAAATCTTCGAATAAAGGGGTAACATTAGATGAAGACAAAACATCTAATAATGAACTCACTGAGGAAATGGTTCTAGAAACCGAAGTCTTCGACGAAAAACAGCAACTTTTTGATACGATGTTTCAAAAACTAGGCGATAAATGCCAAGAATTATTGAAGTTGAGTTTCGCTATCAAATCGATGGAGGAAGTTGCCGAAAAACTCAATGTAACTTATGGTTATGTTCGAAAGAAAAAATCGTTGTGCGTTGGACAATTAACTCAGTGGATTCAGGAAACCAATAGCTTTAAATCATTAAAAACGACCTAGTCATGAACGAAGAGAACTACATAAAATTCAGTCAATATCTTGATAATGCTATGACTGTTGAAGAAAAAACTTCTTTCGAAAAGCAATTATCTCAAGACCAAGAATTGGCTTCGTCATTTGGAATTTTCAAGGAGTTAAATCTACATTTATCTAATAAATTTGGAAATGAAACCGAATTAAATGCCTTTAAACAAAATGTAAAGTTAATTTCTGCCGAACATTTTAAAGACAAAAAATCTAAAGTAATTGCATTTAAACCATGGCAGTATTCCGTTGCTGCATCAGTGGCTATTTTGTTAGGATTGTTTGTATTTATGCAAAATAACAACCCCAATTTTGAGGATTATAACCAACATGAAAATGCTTATTTTACCGAAAGGGGTAATGAGGATACTCAATTAAAATTGGCTCAAGATGCTTTTAATGCTAAAAAATATAAAGAAGCAGTTGCTAATTTTGAATTGATTTTAAAGGAGAAAAAATCACCAGAAATGCAATTATATTATTCTATATCATTGCTTGAAGACAATCAGTTTCAAAAAGCTGAAATACAGTTAATGGATTTGAAATTAGGAACTTCAATTTATGCAACTAAAGCAACATGGTATTTGGCTTTGTCAAAATTAAAACAAAAAGACTACAAATCCTGCAAGGAAATTTTGAATTCAATTCCAAAGGATTTTGAGGATTATGATAAAGCTCAAGAATTGTTAAACGAATTGGATTAAATCCACTTATTGTTTTGTCGACAAATTGTAAAATGAATTAGTTCTTAAATGCCTTATGTGGTTCCTTTTTTTGAGTAAGATTGTATCTTTGTTGCTCAAAAAATACCGATATGATTATTACAGATACCCACACCCATTTGTATTCCAAAGAATTTGACGAAGATCGAAACGAAATGATTCAACGGGCTATTGCTGTTGGTGTTTCTCGGTTTTTTATTCCAGCGATAGATTCTGAATTTACCCAAGCGATGTACGATTTAGAAAAAGCCTATCCCGAAAATATTTTTTTAATGATGGGCTTACATCCTACCCACGTTAAAGACAATTACCTCCAAGAGTTACAGCATGTTGAAGAAGAATTAGCCAAAAGAAAATTTTTTGCCATTGGCGAAATTGGAATTGATTTGTATTGGGACAAAACATATTTGCCTGAGCAACAAGAAGCTTTCAAAAAACAAATTCAATTAGCCAAACAGTATAAATTACCTATTGTTATTCATTGTCGAGAAGCCTTCGATGAAATTTTCGAAATATTAGAGTCTGAAAAATCAGCTGATTTGTTTGGCATTTTCCACTGTTTTTCTGGAACCTACGAACAAGCATTACAAGCCATATCCTATAATATGAAATTGGGAATAGGAGGAGTGGTTACTTTTAAAAACGGAAAAATTGACCAGTTTCTAAACCAAATAGATTTAAAACATATCGTTCTCGAAACAGATTCCCCTTACTTAGCACCCATTCCATATCGAGGTAAACGTAACGAAAGCAGCTACATAGTAAATGTTGTCGATAAATTAGCATTACTTTATAATATATCTAAAGAAGAAATTGCTCGAATTACTACTGAAAATTCTAAAGCTGTTTTTGGGATTTAACACATATTTTTTGTTCATTTGTTTATATTAAAAAAAACAATTTTTATGTCAAAATTTGACGCGATTCGACCTTTCTATGATGCCGAAGTAAATGAAGCCATTGTATCATCAATTAATCATCCTATGATGAAAGCTTTGATGAATTTCTCTTTTCCAGAAGTAGAGGATGAAGTTTGGAAAGAACAACTTCGAAAAACACATTCAATACGGGATTTTCAATGCAATTTTATTTATAATTCTGTTCAGAAAGTATTAGAAAAAACTTCGGATGGATTAAGCACTTCGGGATTCGAAAAGTTAGAAAAAAACACTTCATATTTGTTTATTTCCAATCATCGAGATATTTTATTAGACACCACATTGCTCAACGCCAGTTTGTTCGAACACGGATTAGTAATGACTGCTTCCGCCATTGGGGATAATTTGGTAACTAAATCATTTATAAAAATACTAGCAAAATTAAACCGAAATTTTTTAGTACAACGCGGATTAACTCCCCGTGAAATGCTCGAAAGTTCTAAGTTATTGTCCGATTATATAGGGCAATTATTACTTCGAGAAAATAGATCAGTTTGGATAGCGCAACGAGAAGGAAGAACCAAAGACGGGAATGATGCTACCAATCCTGGAGTTTTAAAAATGCTTGGAATGGGTTCTGATGAGCAAAATTTAATGGATTATTTCAAAAAGATTAAAATTGTACCAGTTTCTATTTCTTATGAATATGATCCTACCGATGCTATGAAAATGCCACAGATATTGGCCGAAGCGAATCAAGAAATTTATATCAAAGATAAAAACGAAGATTTTATCAATCTTATGAGCGGGGTTATGGGACCTAAAAGGAGAATTCACATTCATGTAGGAGAGATTCTAAATTCAGAAATAGAGATTATAAAAGCAGAATTAGACAATTCGAATAAACAAATTCAAGCTTTGGCACAAATTATAGACGATTCTATTTTAAGCAATTACAGACTTTGGCCTACTAATTATATTGCTTATGACATTGTTAACCACACCAATGCCTATTCTCATTTGTATTCCGAAAATGAGAAATCACTTTTCGAACGTCGATTAGAAATGCGTATTGACCACGAAAATCCAGTAGCATTGCAAAGCTTCTTGTCGATGTATGCCAATCCGGTGGTAAATAAAATGAAATACGAAAATGCAATTTAAAGCCAAAATCCTTTTAATTTATACTGGGGGAACCATTGGTATGAGTAAGGATTTTGAAACGGGAGCGTTAAAGGCTTTTAATTTTAGTAAATTGTTGCAAAAAATCCCAGAATTGAAATTGCTGGATTGCGAAATCGAAACCATTTCTTTTGCCAAGCCCATAGATTCCTCCAATATGAATCCTGAAAGATGGATAGAAATCGCTACAATTATTGACGATAATTATTCTCGATTTGATGGATTTGTTGTTTTACACGGATCCGATACGATGTCTTATTCGGCATCTGCTTTGAGTTTTATGCTCGAAAACTTGTCAAAACCTGTGATTTTTACGGGTTCACAATTGCCCATTGGCGATTTAAGAACAGACGCGAAAGAGAATTTGATAACCGCGATACAAATTGCCTCGTTACAGCAGGATAACAGACCCTTAATTAATGAAGTCTGCCTTTATTTTGAATACAAATTATACCGAGGCAACCGCACAACAAAAATAAATGCAGAAAATTTTAACGCATTTATCTCCCCAAATTATCCTACTTTGATAGAGTCTGGGGTAAATTTGAAAATATCTCCTGAAATGTTTTTGCCCAAAATTGGGGACAATACATTTAGAATTCATAAAAATTTAGACACCAATGTTGCTATTATTAAACTGTTTCCCGGTTTTAGCGAAACGGTTTTCAAAGCCATTTTGGGAACCCCAAAACTTAAGGGAATTGTTCTGGAAACCTACGGTGCAGGAAACGCACCAACCGAAGAATGGTTTTTGGCATTGTTAAAAAAAGCCATAATAAATGGTTTGTATGTTGTCAATGTTACCCAATGTTCAGTAGGAAGCGTGAGGATGGGGCAATATGAAACGAGCACTTCTTTGAAAGAAATAGGGGTAATATCGGCGAAAGATAGTACTACCGAAACTGCAATTACTAAATTAATGTACTTGTTAGGACAAAATGTTTCTCCAGCTATTTTCAAAACTACATTTGAAACTTCCTTGAGGGGCGAAATGAAATAATATTGATTTTTTACTTTCTAAACTCGATTATTTTCGTGTTCTTTGCACCCTTAAAATAATTAGAGAGGTGTCCGAGTGGTTGAAGGAGCTAGCCTGGAAAGCTAGTATATGGGTAACTGTATCGAGGGTTCGAATCCCTTCCTCTCTGCTTTAAAAATTTATGCTCCCTGAAAAGGGAGCATTTTTTGTTTTTAATTTCTTTTAATCGCCCTCTGTAATGGGATCAAAATATTGTTGAGGTTGATTTTTTCTATCATAAGAAAAATATTTTAGCCACGAATTCACGAATTTAAAGAAATAAGTTTATTTCTGCGATTGGCTTAATATATATTCCATCACTTTATTATCACCATTCAAAAGATCTTGAAAAGTATTTTGTATTTCAAGATCAGGAAATAATGAGTTTTCCTCGTTTTTGGTAGTGTCTGGACGTTCCATAAAAATATAAGAAAGCGAGATGATTTTTTTAGTATTTGGCAATTTAAATGCTAAACCACCTGTTTGAGTTGTAGGCTTATTACCTAGTGGTTTTCCAATTATAGTTGCTAAATGATTATCTGCTATTGTTGTTGCTAAAACTTGACCTGCACTAAAAGTTTGAGGCCCAATGAGTAGATACACTTTCCCTTTGAATTTGGGAATAGTTTTATCCAAAAAAAATAGACTTTTTTCTTTAGTTATATCTTCAAAATAAGGTTCTTGGAATAATTTTTCTGTAATATTTACTTCTCCTTTAGGTAAATCCGTCTGATGTTTTTCTTTGTACAAAGCATTGTATTCTTTAAAATCTCTTTTTATTAGAGTTTTATAATATTTAGAATTATGTAAATATATCTTGAATTTTTCAGGTTCATTTTCAGTTAAATACCAAATAAGTTGCTTGCCAAGTCGTTCGTCTCCTCCTGAGTTATAACTTAAATCAATAATGAGATTATCAATTTTTTGTTCATGAACATTTTTGAAAAAAGATTGAAGGAATTTTCCAAAATTCGCGTTTCGTACATCTTTATTTATAAAAAAATTTAATGCAATTGGTTTTGTTATAAAGTTAGTGTATTTTCCTATTTCTGACTTTACACAAACATAGTCTAAACAAGTATTCATTTGTAAATAAGCAAAATTTTGTTTTTTAGAAATACTGTCATAAAAACCATTATTCTGTTTAAACATGTACTTAAATTTTGACTTTGCCCATTTCACTTTGTACCATTTAATATCTTTTATTTCTTTATCTATCAAGGTAAATTCAGAAAATCCCTCATCATTTTCAACAATAAAATTTAAGTTTCTATTTTTTGCAGTATTAACACCTAAAGCCTCCCAGTATGAAGGATAATAATGATGAGATATAAATTGAAGGTTTTTCCAATATTTATTTTCCCCACTTTCGAATTCGATTATTTTTTTTTCAATTTCTTTTATAGGCATATTGTTGATTGAAATTATTTTTTTTCCAATCACAGCACTATCTATTCCCTTTTCAATATTAGAAATAATCCAACTTTCCCTTTCCTTAAAAACACCTATTCCATAACTGGTTTTGTCATATTTACCGAAATCAATTTGGTAGGCTGAGTGTCCATCCTCTAAAATAGCTACATACTTTTTAAGCAAAACATCAAACTCTTTTTCAGAGATTGTTTGAGATGCTTTTTTTATGAATTGGTTCGATTTTTCGTCAAAATCAGGTAGTTTTTCATACAGTCGAGGATACGCTTCTTTTATAATTGCAACCGTATAAATTGCATCTTTATGAAAGTCTGAAAAAGAATTAAAGCCAACGGGTTTTAAATAATCAATTTTAGGAGTTTTATACATTAACTTAATTAAACTTTGTTTGCTACAAGAAGTCAATAAAGAACAAAACATGATTGAAAGTAAGAGAAGTATTCTTTTCATTCTAAAAGATTTTTAAAGTATGGCTGAGTAATTATAATTATACGAATGTAGTTAGTGAATTGATATTTCTTACATTAATTTAATTTTTATTAACAGATACGTGAAGTTTAATTAATGAAAAAAAGATAGAAAATTCGTGAATTCGTGGCAAGCTTTTTAAAACAAACTTCCTTGATTACTTGGATTTTCGTGTTCCAACAACCATTTTTTTCTCCACAATCCTCCTGCATAACCTGTGAGTGATCCATCGGTTGCTATGACTCTGTGACAAGGAACGACAATCCAAAGTGGATTTTTACCATTGGCAGAAGCCACGGCACGAATGGCTTTGACATCGCCTAGTTTCTTGGATAATTCCAGATAACTCATCGTTTTCCCGAAAGGAATTTCGAGTAATTCTTTCCATACTTTTTGTTGGAATTCCGTTCCTGATGGATTTAATTTGAAAGTAAAATTGGTTCTTTTTCCCTCGAAATAATCATTGAGTTGAGAAACAGCTTCTTGCATTACAAAGGGAATTATAGTAGAAAGGTTTCCTTCATTAGAGACAGAAATTATAGAAATACCGTTTTCATCGCCCACTATTTTGGCGATTCCTATGGATGTTTTGATATAAGTGGTTTCCATTTTATAAAAGAAATTATACCATTCCAATTAATTCTTGTTTCTTCTCTGTAAATTGTTTACTTTGACTCCATCAATTTTTTTGAAAATTTATCTTGCAATTCAGGCATCTGTTTTGTCATTATTGAATTCATTAAATCCTTAGTGAGTTCTGGAGTTTTGTCAAGCATTTTCTGCCCTATCGGTGATTTATAGAATTTTATTAACTGTTTAATGTCTTTGTGTGTAAAATGTTTGTCATAAATCAATGGCATTTCTTCATTTATTATTTTTTTCGAAAGCTCTTTCATTTCATTCATCACTAAACCCATATGTTTATCATACTTTTCTTTGGCATTATCATCCATGATTTTTCCGTTTGCCTGTTGTTTCATCATTGGTATCATACTTTCCATCATACCATCAATCATTTTTTCAGCTTTCATTAATTCAAAAAGCTTTTTCAAATCTGATGCCTTTTTATCTTGTGCAGAACAGTTCATGACAAAAGATATTGTCAAAATTGAAAGTAATATTAGTTTCTTCATATTTGTATTGTTATATAATTTTGTATGTGTTGACTTCAAATATAGCATATAAAATACTACAAATTAAAAATGCCTCTAGAAAGTTAGTCTATTACTCTTCTTTCTCAATAGCATCTTTATAATCAGGATACAAAAATTTGTTGTACGGAAAACGGGTAATGTGTATTTGCCTTACGGCTTCGTAAACACGTTCTCGAAATTCCTCGAAATTTTCTTTTTGGGTAGCCGAAATAAACAGGGCGTTTTCCTCTCCTACTCTACTCATCCATGTTTCTTTCCATTCTTCGAGCTTGAAATGTCTTGGTGTTTTTTGGGTAATTAAATCATCATCATCAATCGTTAAATGATGGTAGGCATCTATTTTGTTGAAAACCATAATCACTGGTTTATTATTCGCTTTGATATCTAACAAAGTTTGGTTTACCGATGCAATATGATCTTCGAATTCTGGATGCGAAATATCGACAACGTGCAATAGCAAATCAGCCTCGCGAACCTCATCGAGCGTGCTTTTGAAAGAATCTACCAGTTGAGTAGGCAGTTTTCGAATAAATCCTACCGTGTCTGAAAGCAGAAAAGGCAAGTTTTTGATAACCACTTTCCGAACTGTGGTGTCCAAAGTGGCAAAAAGTTTGTTCTCGACAAAAACATCACTTTTGCCAATTGCATTCATTAAAGTTGATTTCCCCACATTGGTATACCCTACTAAAGCTACACGAACCATAGCGCCACGATTGCCTCTTTGGGTTCCCATTTGTTTGTCGATGGCTTTTATTTTTTCTTTTAACAATGCTATTCTATCGCGTACAATTCGCCTGTCGGTTTCAATCTCCGTTTCTCCTGGTCCACGCATTCCGATTCCCCCTTTTTGGCGTTCGAGGTGTGTCCACATTCCCGAAAGTCGGGGTAATAGGTATTGGCATTGTGCCAATTCTACTTGGGTTCTAGCATAAGAGGTTTCGGCTCTTTGGGCAAAAATATCCAAGATAAGGTGTGTTCTATCCAGGATTTTACAATCTATAATTTTGGAAATATTTTTTTGTTGTGAAGGCGTCAATTCATCATCAAAGACTAAGGTCGAGATATTATTCTCTTTTACAAAATGATTGATTTCGTCAACTTTACCAGTTCCCACGAAAGTCTTGGGATTAGGACGTTCCATTTTTTGCGAAAAACGTTTCACCACTTCGCCACCAGCGGTAAAAGTTAAAAACTCCAATTCATCAAGATATTCCTTGAGTTTCTCTTCACTTTGGTTTTGGGTAACGATACCAACGATGGCGGTTTTTTCGAAATTTATTGTTTCTTTTTCTAACATGTCTTTGAATAAGTTGCAAATTTAATGATTTGCTAGGGACTTATGGAGGAATGGGTTTATAAAAAAATGCTAAGTTTATGGGACAATTCTTTTAAAACATAATTAGGACTGCAACTACTCAATCGCCTTAATCCTAGACACCATAAAGGCAATCATAAATCCAAAAATTCCAATAAAGGCGAATGAAAATCGCAAGCCAAACAATTCAGAAATATAACCAATGATTGGAGGTCCCATTAAAAAGCCCAAGAAACTTATGCTGGAAACTGCTGTCAAAGCCTCGCCTGTTGGGATTGTTGGATGTTTTCCGGCAATGCTATAGAGCGTTGGAACAATAGTAGAAACACCTAGTCCTACAGCCATAAAAGCAATTGTTGAAGGAATTAAAAATGGAAAAATTACGGCAGTAAACAAACCCGATGAAATCATAACTCCGCTGATTTGCATCACTTTTTTTCGTCCAAATTTATTGATTAAACGATCCCCAATAAATCGACCGCTTGCCATCATAATCATAAAAGAAGTATAACCCAAAATCACTAATGAACTATGAGCTTTGACTACGTCTTTAAAATAAACTCCACTCCAATCGAACATAATACCTTCGCTGGCCATACTACAAAATCCAATTATTCCTAACAAAATTAAGGATTTATCTCGTTTTCTGAATCCTTTTTTCTTTTCGATACGGGGAATTTCTTTAGCTTTAATCAAAAATTTGAAGTTAAAAGCAACTAGCAAAAGTACGATTGCGGCAACAATTAAAAAGTGTGTATAGGTGGAGAAATTCAGCGATAACATTCCTAATCCTACTAAAGCGCCAGTAAAACCAGCCAAACTCCAAACGCCATGAAATGTAGACATAATTGTTCTTTTGAAAAGCCCTTCAGTGTAAACTCCTTGTGTATTTATGGATATGTTTGATAAGTTTCCAAATATGCCAAAAACATATAACACAAGTCCTAGTTGCCAAGCGTTTTGGGCTAATCCTATATTAGTCAAACTAAAAGCATATAGTAAAGTAGAAAAAGGAAGAATGCGGTGGCTGCCAAAACGAGTAACCAGTTTTCCGGAAAAAAACATCATCGTTAACTGTCCTAATGGCAAAGCAAGTAAAATTGTTCCTAAATGCCCGTCACTTAAGTGTAAATCCGATTTAATATTTGGGATTCGGCTTGCCCAAGTGGCAAAACTCAAACCCATACCAAAATAAAACATCGAAACTGCCCAGCGAATTCTGGTCAAATACGAAGCTTTGGCATTTTGATACGTTTTCTTGTATTTCCCTTTAGCTTTAAAACTGCTTAAAAAATCTATATCTGTCAAATCGAATGGTTGTTACAATTAAAAGTGTCAAAAGTACAACAATCAAGGATAACCTTCTGCCACTAATGCTTTAGACTGAGGATTATATCGTTATTGTTTATAATTTTATCGCTTTTAATTGCGCACTACTTTGAATAGCTGCTTCAATAATTTGCATCACATTCACTCCATCCTGGGCAGTTACTGGTTCGGGTTTGTCGTTAATAATAGCTTGATACAATCCTTCAAAAAAATCATAGTAATTTCCTTTTAGAGTAGGAACTTTTTCATAAATTATTTTGCCATCACTTTCTGTGTGCAATGTACCTTCCATACTCTTAGATTCCATTCCCCAACTGTCTAAATTTGGGGTTTTCCCCAATTTCAAAACATCTTCCTGAATATCACCACGAGGTTTTAGAAAAGAGCCTTTTTTCCCGTGAATGACGTATGAAGGATTTAGTTCTCGCACAAAAAAACTGGACTTCAATCGCACTCTAAAAGCCGAATAATAAAGCAAAATATCAATATAATCATCTACTAATGAACCTGTTCTTGTCATCCTAATGTCAGCGAAAACAGCTTTGGGTAAACCAAATAATAACAAGGCTTGATCGATTAAATGCGGTCCCAAATCTTTTAAAATTCCGGCTCCAGAATTAGCAGTTTCTTTGTGTTGCTTTGGACTCAAAACTGGGTTGTAACGATCAAAATGAAATTCCACTTCCACAATATCACCCAGTAGTTTATCTAAAATTATTTTTTGTACGGTTTTAAAATCGCTGTCCCATCTTCTATTTTGAAAAACA
>JAYVIN010000082.1:0-9754 GCA_043770135.1 Flavobacterium sp.
ATGGCGTTCTTGGTATTCGCTCATATCGATTCGGGTCATTGCGTTTTCATCGTCGAATAAATATTCGGCTAAAGCTTTTGCCAATTCGGTTTTTCCAACTCCTGTAGTTCCCAAGAAAAGGAAAGTTCCTACCGGTTTTTTCATATCCTGCAAACCTGCGCGGCTTCTGCGCACGGCATCGCTCACAGCTTCGATGGCTTCTTCTTGACCTACAACTCTGCGGTGCAATTCTTCTTCTAAATGCAAGAGTTTTTCTCTTTCGCCTTGCAACATTTTCATTACGGGAATTCCGGTCCATTTGGCTACGACTTCGGCAATGTCTTCCCGAGTGACTTCTTCTTTGATTAAAGAGCTTCCTCCAGATTGATTTTCTACTAATTGTTTTTGGAACACATCCAAACGTTCTTGCGCTTCTTTGATTTTTCCGTACCGAATTTCGGCTACTTTTCCGTAATCGCCTTCGCGTTCGGCGCGTTCGGCTTCGTATTTAAAGTCTTCGATTTCGGTTTTTACGGCTTGAATATTATCGACTACCTCTTTTTCTGATTTCCATTTAGCGAAAATTTCGTTTCTATCTTCTTTCAGGTTCGCCAAATCCATTCCCAAAACTTTCAGTTTACTTTCGTCTTTCTCTCGTTTAATGGCTGCAATTTCGATTTCGAGTTGCATAATTTTTCGATCCAAAACATCCAGTTCTTCGGGTTTGGAGTTGATTTCCATACGAATTTTGGAAGCCGCTTCATCCATTAAATCAATGGCTTTGTCCGGTAAAAATCGGTTGGTAATATAGCGTTGCGATAATTCGACTGCCGCAATAATAGCATCGTCTTTAATTTGGACTTTATGATGGGTTTCGTATTTATCCTTGATTCCACGAAGGATAGAAATCGCACTTTCGGTGTCCGGTTCTTCGATGATTATTTTTTGGAAACGACGTTCAAGAGCTTTGTCCTTCTCAAAATATTTTTGGTATTCGTCTAAAGTCGTAGCACCAATAGCACGCAATTCGCCACGAGCCAAAGCGGGTTTCAGAATGTTTGCTGCATCCATAGCACCTTCGCCACCACCAGCACCAACGAGCGTGTGGATTTCGTCAATGAAAAGCACAATATCGCCTTCGGCAGCCGTAACTTCTTTCACCACTGATTTTAGACGTTCTTCAAATTCGCCTTTGTATTTAGCTCCTGCAATCAAAGCGCCCATATCGAGAGAAAACACGATTTTGTCTTTCAGATTTTCAGGAACATCTCCATCTACAATTCGGTGTGCTAAACCTTCGGCGATGGCCGTTTTACCAACACCGGGTTCACCCACTAACATTGGATTGTTTTTGGTTCTACGCGTCAAGATTTGCAAGACACGACGAATTTCCTCATCACGACCAATTACGGGATCAAGTTTGCCATTTCGAGCTAATTCGTTGAGGTTTCGAGCATATTTATTCAAGGAATTATAGGTTTCTTCGGCAGAAGCGGAGGTAACTCGTTCGCCTTTTCGAAGTTCGTCAATGGCGGCTTTCAATCCCTTTTCGGTTACGCCTTGGTCTTTCAGGATTTGGGCAACCTTGCTTTTAGAACCAAAAATAGCTAGGATTAAATGCTCAATCGAAACGAATTCGTCGTTCATTTTTTTGGCAATGATTTCGGCTTCGGTTAGTGTTGAGTTTGCTGTTCTAGAAAGCATAATTTCACCTCCCGAAACTTTTGGCAAGCTTTGAATGGTGCTGTCTAAAATTTGTTCAAACAACGGAACATTTACATTTAGTTTTTTTAAAATAAAAGGAGTTACATTTTCATCGACTTCAAAAATAGCCTTGAAAATATGTTCGTTCTCAATTTGTTGTTGTCCAAAACTTTGTGCCAATTGCTGTGAAAGCTGAATAGCTTCCTGCGATTTGATTGTAAATTTATTGATGTTCATGGCTAAAGGTTTTTAGGTATTAAATCCTTACTTTTGTTTTAAAATTCGTCAAATGATATTCCACACTAAATGTACGGACAAAATGGCGTTTAAAATATGATTTCTATCATGTTAAAGAGACAAAAAGGCATAATTAAAATCAACAGCTATGTTTAATTCCATTTTTGGTAATTCCGAAAACAAAATTTCTTCTTCTAGTAAAGTCAATTGGATTCCGCTGAAAGATTTGGGTCAATTGAATGAAATTATATCAATTTCAAATGAAAATCCTGTAATTATATTCAAACACAGCACCCGATGTAGCGTAAGCCGAATGGCATTGAAACAATTTGAAAATGAATTTGATGTAGAGACGTTGCATTGCAACGTCTCTACATATTTATTAGATTTATTGGAACATCGCGACATTTCAAATGAAATTGCATCCCGTTTCAATGTATACCATCAATCGCCACAACTGTTGCTAATTAAGGATGGGAAATCAGTTTATGATGTTTCTCATAGCGATATTGATGCGGAGGAATTGAAGGGGAAGTTGTAATTTTTTTTCTGCCACTGATTAGCACAGATTAAACGTATTTATTTTGCTTAACAAAAAGCCACGAATTCACAAATTATAATAGTTTAATTCGTGAATTCGTGGCTAAAATTATTTATTAAATCTCCCTACCAATATTATCTTCTTTTCAAAATTTTATATTCTTCATAGCAGGCACTAATGGCGTCTAGAATTTGAAGGTCGTTTGCCGTTTTAATGAAAGAATCGGAGTAGTTGCATCGTTCTAATACTTCGGCAATTTCATCTTTATTTATGCCTAATAATACTGAAATAGTTTCACGATCGAATTTGGTTTCGAGTAAATTTCGTACCGTATCGTCCTTTTTCATTTCTTTGAGTCTCCTTAGTTCATTGGTTTTTTTTCCAAAAAAGTTATAGAGTTTATCGGCAGGATTGAATAAAGAACCTACTATTTTTTCTAGTGCGTTAGGCGAATTCTCACCCGTTTCATAACCTTGGGTTAATCCCGAAATACTATATCGGTAGTTTTCTTTATTAGGGAATAATTTAGTATCAATTTCTAAAATACCAGTCAGATTGAAGCGTCTGATGATTACTTCTTCTAGGGCATAGGCTTTTTCGGTGAGATAAATATTGGTGGTTTTGTTTTTAATCCAATCGTTTGTCACTTTTACTTTTAACGATTGATACCCCAAAATGGTAATGTGAAGTGTATCGTTTGCCGTTACTGAAATTTCAAAAATTCCTTTGTCATCCGTTGTGGCACCTCTCATTTTGTTCACATTGATAATGTTCACATTACTCAAAGGTTCTTGCGTACTTATATTTAGAATTATTCCCGATACTTTTGGACTAGTTTCTAACACTTGCGAAAAGAGTGGAAAGGAAAGAAGTGTAAATAAAAAAACTACAAAATATTTCATAAACTGTTTTAAAACTTTAAAAGTAATAAATCACTAGTAAATATTTTGTAGTTTCATTATTATTATAAGAAAATTAACAGTCCCGAAGCCTCGGGATAAAATGAAAACCAGAAATCTATTTGCCTAAATGCAAATCTAATTAGCGGCAATCTTTTCTTTGTGTCCAAAAAACTAGTGTAAGTTAAGCCGTTGAGTGTAATTACAATCAACTGTTTAAGTTAAATTATTTAGTTGGTTTTTTTACCAAAGTAGCTGAATCAACAAATCGTTTAATCTCAATTTTTTGATCTCCATAAATTTTGATTTCCGAGTTTCCCGATGAGTCAACACTAAGTGAAGAATTGGAATTGATGGTACAGTTCGAATACCCTTCGGTAATCAAATCACAGTTTTTTACAACTAATTTTTGTCCCAGAAAATCGGCATTATTGTCTAATCTTATTTTGGCATAATTAACATCGCCTTCAAGGTTAACTTTTGCTTTTTGGTATAAGTCGCATTTTAAGTCGGCTGAAGTAATTAGAGCTTTTAAAGAAGCATTTTTACTTAACTCAATAGTAGTATTTTCGGCTTTTAAATTAAGCTCAACTTTTGATTTGTCGTCAGATTGTAGTAAAAAATCGGTTACATTAATATTCAAATTGAGTTTAGATTCGTTAAAAGATTTAAAAGTAATGTCTTCTAATTGTATCTCTTGAATGGCATTTACTACAGATTGGTTTTTAGAAACCACCATTTTTAAATCGTTTGTATAAGTAACTCTAAGAATTAATTTTTTGAAATTTACAGCCATTTTTGAGGTTTTCATTCTAAGTACGTTGTCATTCAAATCAATAGTGACAATACTTTGAAGATTATCATCAGCTTCAATTTTTAATTCTGACTGCTCTCCTTTTTCTAAAAAAACTTCAATATTGTCACTCACTTCTAGTGAATTAAAATTGCCAATTTCTACTTTTTCAATAGTTACAATTTTTGAACCTTTTATTTTTTCTGCTTTTTGTGCCCAAGTAAAAGTGATCATAAAAAAGGATAGAAGTAGGTAATATTTTTTCATTTTTGATTTTTTTTTAGTGTCTTACAAATATAAAAAAATCAACCACTTATGATGGTTGATTTTTTAAAATTTATATAAAATACGTTTTTAATTTTCAGAGACGCTTCCACCCGAAGATTCTTCTTTTGAAATTGTTTTGGGAGTTTTGTAATAATTTATCGAACTCCCGCTTGAAGCATTTGCATCAAGCTTAACAATTGGGTAAATGGCTATGCTACTTCCGCTTGAAGCCTTTGATACAATTTCGTTGGTCATTAAATCTTCAGCATTAATTTGACTTCCACTTGATGCCGATGTTTCTAGTTTTAGCGCTTTACCGCTTGCATCAATAGTGCTTCCGCTGGTGCTTTCTAGTGTGATGACATCAGCTTCTACTTCAATATAAATAGTACTTCCACTACTGGATTTTACGATAATATTTTGGGTTATTAAAGTATTCGAACTTGTAATTTCAGAACCACTACTAGCATCCAAACCTTTGATTACGGGCATTTTTACATAAACTATAGGGGTTTCAGTTGCATTATAACTCTCATCGGATTCAATTGTTAAAACACCATTTTCTATTTTGGTAATAATGTGTTGCTGCAAATTATCATCGGCTTCTACTGTTATTGATTTGTTGTCGGATTGTTCGACTATTACTTTGATTCCTTGATTAACCTCAATTTTTTTAAAATCTTGGTTTACGGTTCTAGTTTCAGTTGTTATAGTTCCACTTCCTTTTATTCCTGTGATAAAATTGGATCCACACGAAGAAAATAACAGGGCTATTATTGTGGCAACAATAAATTTTGTAATTATAGTAATTAGCTTTATCATAATTATTTGGTTTTGATTATTATCCCGTCTTTACTGATCGATAATCCTTTTTTATTAGTTGTTTCTTTTACCTTAACTACTTCGCCATTTACGGTTACAGTTGTAGTAACCACGCTATCATTTACTTCGAAGTCTTCTATATTTTCTTCTTCATTTGGGCAATTTAAGCATTTTATAATATTGCTTTCCACTTTGTAAACGGCATCACTATTTTCTAATTCCCATGAAAAATAATCTTCATCCGTGCGATTGTAATTTCTTGTAGATTCATCCATTTTTAGTAAAGTTCCCAATGGTAAAAACAAAGTGATTTCTATTTCTTGACCTCGAAATTTGTCTTTAAGTTCGGTCAATAAATAGTTATTTAAGAGTAAATAATTTCCTTGAATTGTGTATTCATATTGAATTTTTTCTGCTCTTTGTTTTGCTTCAAAAAATGACTTTCCTTTTGATTCTTTTTCAATTTGTAGGTAAGCTGATTTTTCATCAGTACCCATAATTTTAAAATTGATATTGTTTGAATAAATGAAATCGGTTGCTGTAGAATCTTGAATTATTTTAAAATCAGTATGTTCGTCACTGTTTTTTGCAAAATTCTCATTGAATTTAAATTTCACAAATAAGGTGTCTGTGGGCTTCAAATTCAGCACCTCTTTTTTGATTGATCTTCCATCGACAGCAAATGCTGTGGCTTGATTTACACCAATTGAAATGGCTATTGAAACAGCTATAATCCATAAGGCTAATAAAGTATATTTTGCAATGTTTCCAATAGACTTCATGTTGGGAGAAAGTAATTTGAATCCCAAAATGGTCAAAAAGAAAAAGGGAATGCCAACAGCAAAGAACATCAATAATCCAAAGGTCCAAATAGGATAATTTGTAAAATTACCAGCCTCAATAAATTCTTGCCAAGGCAAATCAATGAATGATGAAGAACCTAAAGTAAAAACACCAATTAGCAGAGATGCTAAAATGGATAATCCAATAATAATTAGAAAAACGCCAAGAATCTTAGAAAATGCTCTTAAAATAGCAATGATAAAATCGCCTAAGGAATTTCCCGTTTTTTTGGCTACTGATTTTACCTCGTTGCCCATTTTATCATAATCGACATTTTTTAATTTATCGGAAACAATATCAAATTCTTCTCTAACTTTTTTTTCAATACTGGATATCGTTACGGGTTCGCCTGTCATTTCTAGTTTTTCTGTAGTTGTTTTGGCTTCAGGCATTACAATCCAAAGAATAATGTAGGCTAAAACGCCTGTTGCCCAAGCTAAAAACAGGATTAAAAAGAAAACTCGTAACCATACTTTGTCTATTCCGAAATAATGGTCTAAACCTGCGAGAACACCACCAATCATTCCGTTTTCTTTATCACGATATAGTTTTTTCATTTTTGATGAGGTAAAATTAAAAGCAGTATTTGTAGGTTCTTCATCGTCAATTCTATAATCTTCGGGTTGACCCATAACTGCAATTACTTCGTCTACTTCTTTTATCGTAACGACGTGCTTGTCTGTTTTTTGTTTTTCGGACAATAGTTCCGAGATACGCATTTCAATGTCTTTGATAATCTCGTCTTGACCAGATGTATTAGATAAAGATCGTTTTATTGCATCAAAATATCTAGAAAGTTTTTGGTATGCGTCTTCGTCTATATGGAAGAATATACCGCCTAAATTTATGTTTACAGTTTTGTTCATGGCTATTGATTTTGTTTGGTAATAAGATTTACAGCATCGGATAATTCGGTCCAAGTACTATTCAATTCGTTTAAAAAGGATTGCCCTAATTCAGTTAATTCATAATACTTTCTGGGCGGACCTGATAATGATTCTTCCCATCTATAATTTAATAATCCATCATTTTTAAGTCTAGTAAGCAAGGGATAAACAGTACCTTCAACGACTAATAATTTTGCGTTTTTTAAAGTTTCTAATATCTCCGATGTATAGGCCTCTTTGTCTTTTAATACTGACAGGATGCAGTACTCAAGAACTCCTTTTCGCATTTGAGCCTTTGTATTTTCAATATTCATGATTTCCTTTTTTTAAGTATAATTTAATATTTGATAGAATTGTTTTTTTTTCAAAACAATTATTTTATAAAAGCAATAGTCAATGGATAATTGTATTTATCACCATTAGAAGCTTTTAACGAAGCATAAATAATCAAGAAAAATTCAGCAAATTTTAAACCAATTAATACTAGAATGGCTATTATGGCAAACAATAAAATTCCAGAAAAATTTTCTACCTCTAAATGTCTTAACAAAAATTCTTTATCATAGAATAAAGTATTAGGCGGTATGTTATTCAAAATATTGATTAGTATTATTGGTATGGCAATCAATGCTATAATTATCGAATAGACTAAAATGCTCAACTGAAAATTGAGTGCTTGTTTGCCGTTAAAATCGATAAATTCTGAATTTTCTTTTTTGGAGTTCCAAATTAATAACGGAAAGATATAATTTCCAAAAGGAATAAAGTATTGGGATAAACAACTTAAATGAGTGTAGGTAGCTATGTTTTTTTCGTTCGTTGTAATCATGTTTTTCGGATTTAAGATAAAATGTTATGCAAATATATGTATAAAAGAAATTACTATGTATTGCAAAGTACTATATATTAACACAAAATTAACAATTGAAATTCAGAATAAATAGGTTATTTTTACGGAAATAAATTTGTAAACAATGAAAATTTCAGTTTCCACACTCAATAAATTCGTTTTCTTTAAATTGCCTTCCGCCTTTATATGTGGTGTTCGAGTACAGCATTTTGACGAAAATAAATGTGTAGTTTCAGTAAAACATCGCTGGATCAGTCAAAATCCATTCAACTCTATGTATTGGGCTGTTCAGGGTATGGCTGCAGAGCTAGCCTCTGGAGCTTTGGTCATGCATCAAATTCAAAAAAGTGGCAAAAAAGTGTCTATGTTGGTTGCCAATAACAAAGGGAATTTTAGCAAGAAAGCTACAGGAAGAGTTTCTTTTGTTTGTGATGAAGGTATTTTGGTAGCGAAAGCACTTCAAGAAGCAATAAAAACAGGAGAGGGTCAGAGTTTTTGGATGAAATCAATTGGTACTAATGAAAAGGGAGACATCGTTTCGCAAATGGATTTTGAGTGGACGATAAAAGTAAAATAAAGTGCTAATAATAACAATTCAAATAATCTATTTGTAACCCGTCAAACTGTCTAATAACCTCCTCCCCTTTCTATTTTTAATTTGTATTAAAAATCGTTCAAATAATTTGCATAACCCGTTGGTTTTATGTATATTTGAGAATGATTTTTAATACAAATTATAAAAAGAGAGGAAAGGAGGTTATTAGACAGTTTGACGTCTCGTGGCTTGCAGAAGTTGGGGATTTGGTTAGCCCGAACTTTCAGTAAATCACAGATCACAAAAGTACAAAACAATGTGTAAACCTGCCTGCCGGCAGGCAGGTTCAAGACCAAAACCCCAATTTTTGCAAACCGCTGTGCTTGTTGCACAACTCCAACAAATATATCAAAAAAAACTTACAAAAAAGTAAAGGAAATTGTATTTTTAACTATGCAAGGAAAAAAAGAACTCACGCCAAAAATGCTCTATCAAGTTCATTTACAAGACTTGATTCCTGAGCATAATTTCTATCGATTGCTTGATACAGCTGTCGATTTTCATTTTTTATATAAAGCCACCGCCCAGTATTTATGACTTGAAAAGCTTGTTTTTTAAGCGCCTTATTTTTTAAAAACTGCAACCTTAACCCAAAAATAAACCTCGCTCAAAAGTCATTAAACGAGGTTGTTTTTATGATAATTATGAAAAATTAGTTTATTGTAAGCGTTGTGCAACAGCTACGTGTGTTATGGGCTGGTTTTTTTATGTTTTTATAACTATTTGTTTTGTTGTAAATAAAATAATTTTTTGGTAAGAAATTATTTTAGGTCTTTAAAAACGGAATGCTTTATAATCCGTTCTTATATTTTTATAAATTTTTTCTAATATTTTAGCTTTTTCAACATCTTTTTCGACAACCTTACCTTTTCTGTAAAAATATGCAAGCTCAATATAGGTCTTACTGTTAAATCTAGATCCATTGTAGATATGAAATCTGTTAAAAAGCGAACCTTCATAGGTTGGTATTAAACTTTTAGAAAACCATTCAAAAGCTTTTTGCTCGTCAATCAATGCGGTATAATCATTATGCAATTTTTTCATAAAGCCATATCCGCTATCAGTTCTAGGAGTACTTCCATACCTATATATATGCCCTAAATAGAACATGGCATTAGGGCTACCTTTTTCTGCAGCTTTAGTAAACCATTCCAAAGCTTTTTCGGGACTTCCTCCGCCTTTTTGATTAACTGTTTTATATACAATAGTTTTTTTATCATAGTATTCACCGAGAATAAGCATTGCATCAACACTTCCTAGATTCGCAGCTTTTTCGACAATAACCATTATCGTGTGTGGGTCGTCATACATTTTTTGAGAATCCGTGACATTGATTG
>JAYVIN010000083.1:0-9651 GCA_043770135.1 Flavobacterium sp.
GCTTAAAATTGCATTGTTCATTTTTATAAAGTCAATGAATACAACACTTTAAGTGCAAATGGGAGGGTTGAATGAAAAGTTGTAGATAACTTGTATATACCCGCTACAAACTAGGGGCAATCCAACCAATTTCGGGTTTAAAAGTGAATATTTTCTTTCTTTTTCAAAAATAGCGAAAACAATTAAACAAAAAATTATATTTTTTGGGTAAAAAGGAAAACTTATCCTTCAATCTTAGCACTCAGCTCAAACCAGCGTTCTTCTTTGGTTTCAATTTTACTAATGATGTTTTCTAGTTCTTTGGCTTTTGCCAAAACCTCGTTTTCGGCCACTTTTCCATCGGTAAACAATTGTTCGATTTTGGATTTTTCGAACTCCAAATCTTTGATTTCTCTCTCGATTTTCTGGAATTCTTTTTGCTCGTTAAAAGTTAAATTCCCAGTCGGATTGTTTTGTTTCCAATCTTTCTTTTCGGCTTTGTTGTCTTCTTTTTGCGCTACATCGGCACTATCCTCATAGGCTCTAAAATCGGAGTAATTGCCCGGGAAATTTTCAACTTCGCCTTGCCCTCTAAATACAAATAGATTATCGACAATCTTATCCATAAAATAGCGGTCATGTGAAACAACCAACAAGCAGCCAGGGTAATCCAATAGAAAACTTTCTAAAACATTTAGAGTCACAATATCTAAATCATTCGTAGGTTCGTCCAGAATCAAGAAGTTAGGATTCTGAATCAAAACCGTACATAAATACAGTCTTTTTAATTCGCCACCACTGAGTTTTTCGACAAAATCATGTTGTTTTTTTCTGTCGAATAAAAAACGCTCTAGTAACTGTCCAGCCGAAATAATTTTCCCTTTCGTTAGCGGAATGTATTCGCCATATTCTTTGATGATATCTATAACTTTTTGACCCGGTTTTGGGTTAATCCCGCTTTGAGTATAATAACCCACTTTGATGGTGTCGCCTTTAATTACTTTTCCGCTATCTAGTGGCAATGTGCCTGTTATTAAATTTAAAAAAGTGGATTTTCCTGTTCCGTTTTTTCCAATTATGCCTACGCGTTCTCCTCGTTGAAAATCAAAACTGAAATTATCTAAAATCACATGATCTTTAAACTTTTTGGATACTTTATGAAGTTCAATAATCTTGCTCCCCATGCGTTCCATGTTGATTTCGAGCTCGACTACGTTTTCTCGACGGCGACTTTGCGCTTTTTCTTTAATCACATAAAAATCATCCTGACGCGATTTACTTTTACAAGTTCTGGCTTTGGGTTGACGGCGCATCCATTCTAATTCTTTGACGAATAAGTTTTGAGCTTTATCCACACTCGAATTTTCAGAAGCAATGCGTTCTTCTTTTTTCTCTAAATAATAAGAATAATTGCCTTTGTATTGATAAATTTTTCCGTTGTCGAGTTCGATGATTTCGTTACAAACACGTTCTAAAAAGAAACGGTCGTGCGTAACCATAAATAAGGTGATGTTTTCTTTGGCAAAATAACTTTCTAACCATTCGATCATTTCTAAATCGAGGTGATTGGTTGGTTCATCAAGGATTAATAAATCAGGGCGATTGATTAGAATAATAGCCAATGACAATCTTTTTTTCTGTCCACCTGAGAGATTTTTTACTTTTAATTTAAAGTCTTCTAGCTTTAATTTAAATAAGATTTGCTTGTACTGGGTTTCAAAATCCCAAGCATTATGTTGATCCATTCCGTCGAAAGCTTTTTGATATGCTTCTTCATCTTCAGGATTTTCTAATGCTTTTTCGTAGGCTTCAATTACCTTTAAACTTTCATTGTCAGAAGCAAAAATACTTTCTTCAATCGTTAATTCGTCTTGCAATTTATTATCCTGTGAAAGAAATGACATCCGAATGCTTTTTCGAAGAATCACTTGTCCCGTATCTGGCTCATCAAAGCCGTTGATAATATTCATGATCGTGGTTTTTCCAGAACCATTTTTGGCGATAAATGCGATTTTTTGGTCTTTGTTTATCCCAAAAGAAATGTTTTCAAAAAGAATACGCTCTCCAAAAGATTTTGATATGTTTTCGACTGATAAGTAATTCACAAGAGTAATTTTTTGGCAAAAGTAAGTCATTGCAAGGCAAGAAGCAATCTTTAAAATTTAAACTATTTTAAGTATTCTTTCAAATCCAGTTCGTGTATTTGCTGCGGCGTATTTACAATTGGTTTTTTTATGGTCGATTCATTGCTTATATAAAACATAGAGCCGTCTTCGGTTGTTATTCCTTCTATCTGATGAAAAGGGAGCTTGAGTTTTATTTTTCGTTTGTTCCCCTTCGAAAAGTCATTGTTTTTGTAGTCGTTTAGTAAGTACAAAAACGTGGTGTATTTTTTGGTGTAGCCAGTCAATACAACCCCTTTTTTAGTAGGTAATAAAGTCGCAGCAGTTATAAATCCATGCACATTTATACTTTCTTTAAATTGTGCTAAATAGTTTCCAGGAATTTTTGGCAAACGATACACACTGGATTTATTGGAACTCCACTCTTTGGTAAACAAATAAATACTGTCTTGTAACACGACAAAAGCCTCACAATCGAAATTAGTGGTGTTCGATTTTTGAGGAGTGAAATCAGTTTGATTTTCATATCGAAATGCAATGGTGTCTATGATAGGAACATTTGCCAAAAAAGATTTTTTTTCGATTCTCAAAATCTGTAAATCGGTTCTGTTTCCTCGGTAATTATTGCCAAAATCACCAACATAAAGATAGGTGCTGTCTTGTGAAATTTCTTCCCAGTCTATGTTTTTTACACCTTTCAGATTTATTTTTTTCTGAATTTTTCCTTCCGAATTCAATCCAAAAAGCAAAGTATCGGTATCGTCATTGTGTGTCCAAAGTAGTTTGTCGAAAGCAATTAATCCTGAGGTTTCAGGAATCGAGTCGCTTAGTTTGTGAGTTGCTGTTGCTTTGACTTTTGTTTTTTTATAAACACAACTTCCATCGTTTTCAATTGCATTTGGATTGTAGTTTTTAGCCAATACATCCGTACAACCTTGAGTTTGGGAATGACCTATTGTAGCAAACAAAATGAAAAGTAAGATTGTAGACTTCATAAAGTATTTTAAGTCAAAAATAAGATTTTCTTAATTGGAGTTTGTAATTCTTTATTTAAAATAATAGTTACTATTTTGTATATTTGGTTTTAAATTCAAATGCGATGAATAATTCTGATAAAAAATATAAAACATCTGACCCTATTATTTCTAAAGTTGATGAACCAACGGCAGCTTATGATTTAGAAGAAAAGATTTATGCCAATATTGAAGATCATCCACTATTTGCTAAAGTAATTGAGAAATCTATAAAAGATTCTAAAGAAGGAAAAGGTATTTCCCATGAAGAAATGATGCAAAAAGTTAAAGAAAAATATCCTTTTCTAAAATGATTTTTAAAATAAACTGGCAACCTAATTCTGTGATTACTTTTAATGAAGAACTCGATTTTATAATTAAAAAATGGAATTTCAAAGAAGTTCAAAAGTTTCAAAAACTAGTTAATGAGAATTTAGAACGATTAATTCTCAATCCAGAAATAGGAAAATATAGTTCAAAATTAGACTTATATTCTTTAATCATTTCAAAACAAACAACTTTGTATTATCATTTTAATCGCAGAAGAAAAATAATTGATTTGTATGTTTTTTGGAATAACTCTAAAAATCCAACCGACTTAATCAAGTTGCTATAAATTTTTAAATAATGCAACTATCCGTAATCATCCTTAATTATAATGTTCGCTATTTTCTGGAACAATGCGTTCTAAGTGTTCAAAGCGCTTTGGAAAATATCGATAGCGAAATTATTGTGATTGATAATAACTCCCAAGATGACAGTTGTGCTATGATGAAGCAGCGTTTTTCCGACATTCAATTAATCGAAAATAATGAAAATATAGGTTTCCCAAAAGGGAATAATTTAGGAGTTGCTGCTGCAAAAGGCGAATACATTTGCATTTTAAACCCAGATACTCTAGTAGCCGAAGATACATTTGCAAAAGTCTTGGCTTTTGCCCAAAAAAAATCTGATTTAGGAATTGTTGGTGTAAAACTCATCGATGGCACTGGTAATTTTCTGCCTGAAAGTAAACGCGGAATTCCGACTCCTTGGACCGCATTTACCAAAATCACGGGATTGTATCAATTATGCCCAAAGTCAAGGATTTTTGGAAAATATTATGCGGAACATTTAACCGAAAATGAAACTGGTAAATCAGAAATCTTGGTTGGAGCTTTTATGCTAATGAAACGAGAATTATACAATGAAATTGGCGGTTTTGACGAAAATTGCTTCATGTATTCCGATGATATCGACTTGTCTTATTTGGCTTTAAAAAAAGGAAAATCAAACTATTATTTTCACGAAACTTCTGTTATTCATTACAAAGGCGAAAGTACGATCAAAGACGAACTGTATATGAAACGCTTTCAAGAAGCGATGCATTTTGTTTATAAAAAACATTTTAAAATTTCGGTTTTATTTTCGGTTTTTATGGAAATTGGAATTGTGTTTTTTTCTGTTGTAAAAATGTTTCAGGGAAAGACAAAGCCGAAATTGTTACCAAATCAGTATATCTTAATTTCTGACAATGATACTTTAAGAAAGAAGATAGAAGCGCACTTAAATCAAAAAGTTCTGCTTCAAAAATCATTAGAATTATTGAATACTAATACTGAAATAGAAATTATTTTAGATCAAAATTATCTAAATTTCAAAACTATAATTCAATTTATGGAGACGAATAAGAACAAGGGTTATACATTTAAAATAGGTTCAAAATCGTTTGATTTTATTATTGGAAGCAATAGTAGTTTTGATCGAGGAGAAATTATAAAAATATCGGATTTTTAATATATGATTTACCCAAAATGTGTCAATTAGCAACTAAAGACTAAAAATAATTACTAATTTTGTCTATCGAAAACCGAAACCAACTTCACCGCAAAAAAATATGGCAAGATATGAATTGAAACTTCCTGCAATGGGAGAAAGTATTGCTGAAGCAACAATAACCAATTGGCTCAAAAAAGTAGGCGACACCATTGAATCGGATGATACTGTGGTCGAAATTGCTACTGATAAAGTTGATAGTGAAGTGCCAAGTGAGGTGTCTGGAATTTTAATCGAGCAATTGTTTGGCATTAACGATTTGGTTAAAGTTGGACAAACTTTTGCAATTATTGAAACGGCAGAAGTTGAGGTAGTTAAAAGTTTTATAGAAGACGTTGTCGTTCCAACTGAAGTACCAATTATTGAAAGCGCTATTTCTGTAGCCAAAGAAATTGTTACTTCATTATCAAATTTTTCAGATTCTGATAAATTCTTTTCCCCTTTAGTTAAAAACATTGCTAAAGCAGAAGGAATTTCCATTTCTGAATTAGAAGCGATTCCAGGTACAGGAAAAGAGGGTAGAGTTACAAAAGAAGATATTTTGAATTATGTCGAAAGCCAAAAGTCAAAAGTTGAAAGTGTAAAAGAAGTTGTTTTTCAACCCAAAGTTCAAGACACAATAGCTATTCCCCAAAACCAAGTGCCAGTTTCTGTTAATGGAGGCGACGAAATCATCGAAATGGATCGAATGCGTAAGCTCATTTCGGGATATATGATGTCATCAATTCAGACATCGGCACACGTGAGTTCTTTTATAGAAGTTGATGTAACTAATATTGTAAAATGGCGGGATAAAGTTAAAAATGCTTTCGAAAAAAGAGAAGGTGAAAAATTGACTTTTACACCTATTTTTATGGAAGCAGTAGCCAAAGCATTAAAAGATTATCCGATGATGAATATTTCTATTGATGGAGATACTATCATCAAAAAGAAAAATATCAATTTAGGAATGGCAGCAGCTTTACCAAACGGAAATCTGATTGTTCCTGTTATCAAAAATGCCGATCAATTGAATTTAGTTGGAATGGCAAAAGCAGTTAACGATCTCGGTAACCGAGCTAAAGCTGGAAAACTAAAACCAGACGATACTCAAGGTGGTACTTATACAGTTACTAATGTGGGAAGTTTTGGTAGTGTTTTTGGAACACCAATTCTTAATCAGCCTCAAGTAGGGATTTTAGCTCTTGGTGCTATTCGAAAAGTTCCTGCAGTTATCGAAACACCCGAAGGCGATTTTATAGGTATTCGTCAAAAAATGTTTTTGACCCATACTTACGACCATCGAATTATTGATGGCGCACTAGGCGGAAGTTTCGTAAAAAGAGTTGCAGAATACTTTGAAGCATTTGATTTGGATAGTGATTTATAAAAACATGAAATTAATATATTCAAAACCCAAGTAATTTAATCCTACTTGTGTTTTTATTTTTTTGTCCAAAACTTTTTCTAACAATCGATAAACGGTAACTACAATAAGATACATTTGTCATTCTAAAAAATAATAATGGAGCTTAAACTCAATAAACCAATTTGTTTTTTCGACCTTGAAACAACAGGTATCGATGTTGCCAAAGACAGAATAGTAGAAATTGCAATTTTAAAAGTATTTCCAAACGGAAATAAAGAAAGTAAAACTTGGTTGGTTAATCCAACGATTCCAATTCCGCCCCAAGTAACAGCCATTCATGGCATTAGTAATGAAAAAATTGCTAACGAACCTACATTTAAGCAATTGGCTTCACAGATTTATACGATGATTAAAGATTCGGATTTGGCAGGATACAATTCAGATCGTTTTGATATTCCGTTGTTAGCCGAAGAATTACTTCGTGCAGGAGTAGATTTTGATATGAAAAATCGAGTTTCTGTTGATGTTCAAACTATTTTTCATAAAAAAGAAGAGCGAACTTTGAGTGCTGCTTTGAAATTTTATTGCGGTCAAAATCTTGAAAATGCACATTCTGCCGAATCGGATACTATGGCAACCTACGAAATTATGAAAGCCCAATTAGATCGTTATCCAGAATTGGAAAATGATACAAAATGGTTGTCAGAATTTACCACTCGAAAAAAAATAGCTGATTTTGCAGGGATGATAGCTTTTGACAATGAAGGGAATGAAATTTTCACCTTTGGAAAGCACAAAGGAGTTAAAGTGGAATCCATTTTAGAATCTGAACCAGGTTATTTTTCTTGGATTCAAAATGCTGATTTTCCTCTGTATACCAAGAAAGTTTTGACAGGAATTAAACTAAGAAAATTGAATTCAAAATGAGTTAGAAGAGGGGAGATGCGAGTTAGAAGAAACTTGTTTTTACCCCCAGCTTCGAACTTCCAGCTATTAAAAGAATGAAGATAATCTGTGTCGGTAGGAATTACGCCAAACATATTGAGGAGTTGCAAAGTCAAAAGCCAACTGAGCCTGTTATTTTTATAAAACCAGATTCTGCAATTTTATTAAATCAACATCCTTTTGTAATTCCAGAATTTTCGCAAGAAATTCATCATGAGATTGAAGTTATTGTCAAAATTAATAAAGTAGGAAAACATATTGATGCTAAGTTTGCTCATAAATATTATGACGGAATTAGTGTGGGAATTGATTTTACGGCACGTGATGTACAAAATGAATTAAAATCCAAAGGTTTGCCTTGGGATAAAGCGAAATCGTTTGATGGTTCGGCAGTAATTGGAGAATTTATATCAAAAAAACAATTTAATTCATTAGAAAATATTAGTTTTGAATTAACAAACAATACTAAAACAGTTCAAAAAGGAAATACAAGTAATATGTTGTGGAATATTGATCAACTTATAGAACACATATCACAGTATTTTACTTTGAAAATCGGAGATATTATCTTTACTGGAACTCCCGAAGGAGTGGCAGTTGTGAAATCGGACGATGTTTTAGAAGGATTTTTAGAAGAAAATAAACTATTTAGCATAAAAATAAAATAATGGCATTACACTATAACTTAGCAAAAGTATACGCACTATCGGATAATGATCCAGAATTTGTGAATCAAATTTTGACATTATTCGTGTCTGAAATCCCTGAAGATTTAGCAGAAATCAAAGAGGGTATAAAAAAAATGGATCATAAACATGCTTATGCTTATGCACATAAAATAAAACCAAGTCTCGATTTACTTGGTTTGAAAGTAGCTTTCGAAGAAATTCTTCAAGTCGAAGCCTGGACCAAAACAGAGGGAGAAAAAAAGGAAGTAAAAGAAATATTTAAAAGTGTGAAGAATCAAGTTGAAGATGCTATCAAAGAATTAAGAAAAGACTTTAGTTTGTAAATAGTTTTTTTTAGTCTAGATTTCCAAAAAATAAAAATACATTTTTCAAATGAAAGCAGCCATAATCACTATTGGTGATGAAATACTTATTGGTCAAATTATCGATACTAATTCTGCTTTTATTGCTAAATCACTTGACTTAATTGGTGTTCAGACACATGAAATGATATCTATAAGTGACGATAAACAACACATTTTAGACACCTTTACAAAATATCAAAACAAAGTCGATTTCGTTTTAATCACTGGCGGATTGGGCCCTACAAAAGACGATATTACCAAAAAAACTTTTTGTGACTATTTTGAAGACGAATTGATAGTGGATGCTAAAGTTGAAAAACACGTAATCGAATTGATTGAGCGTGTTATGAATAGACCTGCTTCTCAAATCAATAAAGACCAAGCCTTAGTCCCGTCAAAATGTTTTGTGCTTCACAATCAAGTAGGAACTGCTCCAGGGATGTGGATGAAAAAGGGGAATACAGTATTTGTATCGCTTCCAGGTGTTCCTTATGAAATGAAATATTTGATTGAAAACGAGATTATACCCAAAATAGTAAAAGAATATGAACGACCTTATATCATTCACAAAACGATATTGACTTATGGTCAAGGCGAAAGTCTAGTGGCTGAACGGATTGAAAACTGGGAAAATAATTTGCCTGATTTTATAAAGCTGGCTTATTTGCCAAGTCCTGGCAGGGTACGTTTGCGACTTTCGGCAAGAGGAATTGATAAAGAATTATTAGAAAAAACTATTGAGGCAAATGTAACTTCATTATCCCAAATCATAGGAGATATTATTGTAGGTTATGAAGATGCAGCAACTATAGAAACCGTTGTTGGTCAGTTACTGAAACAACAAAACAAAACCATTTCTACAGCAGAAAGTTGTACTGGAGGAAAAATTGCACAAGTTTTAACCTCTGTTATAGGAGCCTCCGAATATTTTAAAGGAAGTGTAGTCAGTTATGCAACGGAAACTAAAATAGAGGTTCTAGGACTTTCTGAAGTATTGATTCAGACTGAATCTGTAGTTAGTGCAGCAGTAGCAAAACAAATGGCAATCAACATCAAAAGTATGATGAAAACCGATTATGCTATTGCTACAACTGGCAACGCGGGGCCTACAAAAGGTGATGCTGATGCTGAAGTTGGAACTGTTTTTATTGCTTTGGCAACCCCTAACGAGGTGATTGTTGAAGAATTTAATTTTGGTCAACCTCGTGAAAAAGTGATAGATAGAACAGTTGTTCAGAGCTTACAAATGTTGAGAAAAGAAATTTTGAAAAATCTGTAATAATTTTTTGCTTCATCCGTTTATTTTTCTTTTCTTTGCACCCTGATTTTGAATAACGATAAAAATAAGAATAATGTCTAGAGTTTGTGACCTTACAGGTAAAAGAGCGATGGTAG
>JAYVIN010000084.1:0-27716 GCA_043770135.1 Flavobacterium sp.
CTATTAGAAAAAATAAACAAAGAGAAGCGCACGAGTAAGAACTATGTGTTGTTCCTTGGTTCTAACAACACCGAGAGCAACCAACAGCCGTGCCTGAGCCTGATACAGTTTCAGATTGAGAGTGGAAAACTTATTGTTACTGCTTACCAACGTAGTTCTGATGCTAATCTAGGCCTCCCTGCTGACATCTACCATCTTTACTTGATTAGTAAGCGCATTGATTTGCCTTTGAAGTCTATAACGCTGTTCTTAGGTAATGTACACGTGTATGAGAATAATGTTGATGGCACGAGGGAACTATTGCAGGGTAATGAGGTTAAGTTTAGTTTAAACGTTGTTTAAATGGGGTTTAAAAGGTGGTGCGCGTGCGAATGTTTTTTGGCTTTATTGATACTTTTCGCTTGGTAATTATGTACTTTTGGATTTTCCGATTATAGACTTATCCACCCAAAATTGGGTCGCTATGTCTGACAAACGTCAGAGTTTATACGTTCTTCAAATATATTCATTTTTTCTTACAAACTACTAAACGAATTGCTATAGCGCAATGCTCCGCATTTTTGAGTATTTTTGATAAAAAATAAAGATGAACAAGATTACGCGAATTTCGGCGGTAGTGGTGACTTGCTTAGCGGTAGGTTATTTTTCGGGCATGGTGACTCGCTCGGCAATTACCACTTGGTATCCCACATTGGTAAAACCGAGTTTCAACCCACCCAATTGGGTTTTTGCCCCGGTTTGGAGTATGCTTTATGCCATGATGGGCATAGCAGCAGGACTGGTTTGGGACCGAATCGAAATAGAAAAAGAACTCGTAAAAAAAGCATTAATCATTTTTGCCATTCAATTAGCTTTGAATGCTTTGTGGTCGTTTTTATTTTTTGGATTAAAAAACCCCATGCTGGCAGGAATAGAAATTATCATTTTGTGGTTGATGATTTTTGAAACTTATATCCAATTTAGCAAAATCAATAAAATCGCAGGCTATTTGTTTATCCCGTATTTGTTTTGGGTAAGTTTCGCCATGGTTTTGAATGGGAGTATTTGGTGGTTGAATCGATAATTGTAGCTTTTAACTACGCCACTTCATATTCTACAGTAGCAGGATTTATAGATGATTTTGAAGCATTCAAGATTTCTATTCCTACAAGATTTCCTGTTTTGGAATAATCCAAAATAAATCCTTTTTTATCCTCATCCGACTCTTCAATTACTTCATCGCTCAAAGTAAGGTAGAGTATATCGGTTTTTTTCCTATTTAACTATCATATAACAAATCAATCCGATTGTTTCCTCTATTGTAAATGTGATAGTATTTGCCATTTTCAAGAGGAATTGGATTCAAGGTTAATTTGTTTTTATTTAAATCTTCAAGCCCTAAAAATGGCTGGAAGATTTGAAATTGTATCGTTAGTTAAAGTTTAAGAATTTTTTAAAAGCCAATCAAAAAAATACCTTTTTACACTAAAAGTTTGAGTTATGGATTTAGCCACCAGAAAATATAATTTTATTCAAGAACTTACCACTCATTCACTTTATTGGCATCCATTTTTATAAAAATAAAAAGGAGTATCGTAAATCCCCAAAGTCCTGAGCCTCCATACGAAAAGAAAGGCAATGGTACACCAATAGTGGGGAATATTCCTAATACCATGGCGATATTGACAAAGAAATGGATAAATAAAATACCCGCTACACAATAGCCATACACTCTGCTAAATTTTGTCTTTTGTCTTTCGGATAAGTAAATGATTCTTAAAATTAAAGTCACAAATAATCCTATTACAAGTAACGAACCGATAAATCCCCATTCTTCGCCTACGGTGGTAAAGATATAATCGGTGTGTTGTTCTGGAACAAAACCCCCTTTGGTTTGAGTGCCTTCCAGAAAACCTTTGCCAAACCAACCTCCTGAACCAATAGCAATCTCCGATTGATTGGTGTTGTATCCGATACCTTTCATGTCTACAGATTTCCCGAGTAATATGTTAAAACGATCACGGTGGTGTTGTTTGAATACATTATTAAAAACATAGCTTACAGAGAGCACAAATCCTGAAATTAAGACAAAAAGAATACTACTCAAAACAATATTTCTATTAGACAGCCTTGATTTGAAATGTATTAATGCAATAACAATTAAGGCAATAAGAATGACATATTGAGGTGGTAATATCAAGGTAAATACAAATAAAAGGATGGTAATAAATCCAGTCCAAACATACCAGGACGGTAAGCCTTCACGATACAAAACTATTATAAAGATGCTATAAATTAAAGCGCTTCCGGGATCGGGTTGGGGTAAAATTAATAGTACAGGTAAAAAGATAATGAATAATGCTTGAATTTGTTTATTGACATCTTTTAAGTTGATTTGAGAATCACTTAGGTATTTGGCTATTGCCAATGCTGTTGCTGCCTTAGCAAATTCAGATGGCTGTATCGTAAAACTTCCAATACCATACCAGCAACGCTGCCCTGCAATAGTTTTTCCAGCAACAAACAAACCTGCTAAGGAGAGTAAGGAAATTCCAAAAATGATACTGGCATATTTTTCATAAAATTTTCCGTCAACAGAAAGTACAATAAAAATTAACGGAATTGTTAATACAATGAAAATCAATTGTTTTTCAAAAGTTCCTTCCAATGAGGATAACGATGAGGAATAAATGTTGAGCCAACCCATTAGCACCAATAGGCTATAGATGACAACACATATCCAGTCAATATTATTAGTTATACTTTGATTTTTCATTTCAAATAAGTACTAATTTGTTTTTTTAATAGAATCAGGTTTTGTTATGGTAGCTTTATTTTTTAGATTTAAAATAGAATCTTTTTTTCTAAGTTCTGCTTTAACAATTTCTGATAAACCTCCTAATTTAGCATATCGGCTTTGTAAACTTCTTTCTAATATTCTTTTTTCCAGATCGGTTCTGGTTATTTTATGTTTGAGGTATTTTTCAATCATCAAACTGGCGATAGGGCCTGCTATAGTTGATCCAAATCCACCATTTTCGACCAATATAGCAATCGCAATTTTTGGATTATCTTTTGGGGCAAAGGCCACAAAAATGGAGTGATCTTCTAGTTTTGTTCTCACGCCACCAATTTTGGCAAAATTCTCGGCGGTTCCTGTTTTACCACAAATGTCAATACCTTCTACATTTAAACCATGAGCGGTTCCAAGATTGTAAACGTCAAACAATCCACTGATCATAGGTTTGAAATATTTCTTATCTATTGAAGTTTGATGTTTGGTAGTGAATTTTTTATCAATGATTTCTCCTTTTATTTTTTTGATGATGTGTGGCGTATAATAATACCCTTCATTGGCAACTGCAGCCATCATATTGGCAAGTTGTATGGGAGTCATCAAGACCTCTCCCTGTCCGATTGCATTAGAAACAATCGTTTTGCTGTCCCATCGCCAGTCAGGATACATTTTTTTATAGGTTTTTGAATCGGGTACTTTTCCTTTTCTACCTGTTGGTAAATCATAGCCCATGAAATTTCCCAGTCCAAAACTTTTGACATGCTTGCTCCAAACATTAACTGCATACGGGGGATTTACATATTTGTTTATGGTTCGCATATAGGCCGTTCCAAAATAGGCATTACAAGAATTGTATATTCCATTGTGCAATTGATGAGGTCCAGAACCATGACATTTCATAAATCGTCCTCTAGCATAACTAAAACCATGATGGCACATAACGGTGGTTTGCTCTGTGATGACTCCTTCTTGAAGACCAACTAATCCCGTTAAAATTTTGAAAGGGGAGCCAGGGGGATATTCCGCCAGAAGCCCTCTGTCATAAAGTGGTTTTGCTATTGAATCGCGATACAAAATAGTATAATTTTTAGATCTTTGACGGCCAACTAATATTGACGGATCATAAGATGGAGCCGTAACCAAAGCCAGTATTTCGCCTGTTTTAGGCTCGATAGCTACAATACCTCCTCTTTTATTAATCATTAACTCCTCACCATATTTTTGAAGTTCCAGATCAATAGAGAGATTAATGTCTTTTCCTTGTACAGCTATTGTGTCGTATTTGCCTCCTTTGAACGAACCAATTTCTCGGTTGTATTTATCTTTTTGAATATATTTAACCCCTTTTATTCCGCGTAACAGATCTTCGTAGCTTTCTTCTACGCCCTGTTTTCCAATTAAATCACCGCTATTATAATATGGATTTTTTTCAATTAATTTATCATTTACTTGGGTGATAAAACCAAAAACGTTGGCTCCAAAAGTGACTTGATAATCTCGAAGAGAACGCTTTTGAAAATAGAAACCTTCATATTTTCGTATTTTTTCTTGAAATGCAGCAAACTCTTTTTTGTTCAATTGCGCTAAAAACACCGAAGGTAATCTTGGGCTATATACAATAGCTTTTTCGATTTTTTTTATAAAATCTTCTTTTGTAACATCTAATAATTGACAAAATTCTAAGGTGTCAATATTTTTCATTTCCCTTGGAATGACCATAATGTCATAAGAAGGCTGGTTGGCCACTAATAGCTTTCCGTATCTGTCATAAATATAGCCTCTTTCGGGATAGTCGTATTTTATTTTGATGGCATTATTATCGGACTTTAATTTAAAAGAATCATCAATTATTTGCAAAAAGAACAAGCGTATTACAAGCAAGGAAGCTGTAATTATGATGAGCGAAGGGAGCAAAATCTTTCTCATCTTTTGTTAGGCTTAGTCAGATATATTATTATGATGCAAATGAGAATGGTAAATGCGGAACTAAACAAGATTCGAAGTAAAATATCCCAGAAAAAACTGATTTGAAAAGTTTCTAAAACAAACAATATAATATGGTGTATTAATACAGAAAGTAATATAAAAGAAAATCGTTCTGGTGTCAGAACATCATTTAATTTCACAGTTTGGTATTCATAGCTTATGCCAAAGGAAAATTTGAATAAATAGGGTCTGTAATACGCTAAAACGATACTTGCTGTGGTGTGTATACCCCCTGAATTGCTAAAAACATCTAAGATAATACCCAATAAAAAACTAGCTAAAAGGAGTCCGTATTTATTTCCATTTACTGGATATAATATGATAAAAAGGAGGTAAGGGTAGGGGCTGATGTAGCCCAAAAAATTTATATTATTGAAAATAATGATTTGAACCGTCAACAACAGTATAAAACGGAAAATATTCATGAACAAAGCACTATTCATTTTTTTCTTTATTTTCTAAGTTTATTATTTCTTCACGGTCTTTACTTTTTATGATATATACATGCCCCAAATCAGTCATGTCATTAAAAAGTTTTATATTCAAAGTATAATAGTTGGTTTCATTATCAGTGTAGATATTTTCGATAGTTCCTATGTTTATGTTTTCAGGAAATATAACCGATTGTCCACCTGTTACAATGGTGTCTCCTTTTCTAATCGCCGCCAATCTTGGAATATCGATTAGCTGAACAAAGCCAGTGCTTTTGCCATTCCAAACCAACGAACCAAAATGATTTGATTTTTTGATTTTTGCGTTTATTTGAGATTTTATATTCAATATACTAATAATAGTTGCATATCTAGGCGAAGTACTGTCAATGATTCCTACAATACCTTTACTATTAATAACTCCCATATCCGATTTAACTCCTTGAATGCTGCCAGAATTGATGGTTAAATAATTCTCATAAGAATCATAGGTGTTATGAATTACTTTTGAAACTATAATGTCTGTAGGGTTTAATCCTCTTATACTGTCTGATTTTGAAATTGAAGCAGTGTCTTTTGCATTAAAAAGAAAGCTTCGAAGTTTTGCATTTTCTTGAGCAAGAGCGTCATTTTGAGTTCTTAAATTAAAATATTCACTGACATTATTTATTTTCTCGTAAACACCACCGCTCAAGAAATTAGCCGAGCTAATAATTCTACTTTTATGATAAGAATGGGATTGAATGGTGAGAAACAAGGAAAATACCAAAAGCAGCAAAAACAGTAATCGATTACTGTTTTTCAAAATAAAATTAACTATTTGCTGCATTGTGTAAAATTAAAATTTTAAAAAATCAAGTATAAAATTCCACCCGAGGCGGAGCCGAACTGAACGAAGTTAAATTCCAATTCAATTATAAAAATAAAAAAATTGGAATTTGGAATTTAATTTTTTGTTATTTTATAAGTATACTTTTAAATTTGGCAAGATTTTTTAGCGCCATACCTGTACCTCTAACTACTGCTCTCAAAGGATCTTCTGCAATATAAACTGGTAAATCTGTTTTTTGAGAAATTCGTTTGTCAAGACCTCTCAACATCGAACCTCCTCCTGCTAAATAAATACCTGTATTGTAAATATCCGCTGCCAATTCTGGTGGTGTTTGTGACAAAGTTTCCATTACGGCATCTTCTATTCGTTGAATCGATTTGTCCAATGCCTTAGCAATTTCACGATAAGAAACAGCTACTTGTTTTGGTTTTCCGGTAAGCAAATCTCTACCTTGAACCGACATTTCTTCTGGAGGCGTTTCTAAATCTTCAACAGCGGCTCCTACTTGTATTTTTATTTTTTCGGCAGTACTTTCTCCAACAAAAAGGTTGTGTTGCGTACGCATATAATACACGATATCATTGGTAAAAACGTCTCCGGCAATTTTAACCGATTTGTCGCAAACAATTCCGCCTAAAGCAATAACGGCAATTTCGGTAGTTCCACCACCAATATCTACAATCATATTTCCTTTGGGTTGCATAATGTCAATTCCAATACCAATAGCCGCCGCCATAGGTTCATGAATTAAATATACTTCTTTACCATTTACTCTTTCGCAAGATTCTTTTACCGCACGCATTTCCACTTCTGTAATTCCAGACGGAATACAAACCACCATTCGCAATGCTGGAGTAAACATCCTTTTTTTCAAAGCAGGAATACTTTTGATAAGCATGCTAATCATTTTTTCGGAAGCATCAAAATCAGCAATTACCCCGTCTTTTAATGGTCTAATTGTTTTAATATTTTCATGGGTTTTACCTTGCATCATGTTGGCTTCTTTGCCAACTGCAATGATTTTCCCAGAAACTCTATCTCGGGCAACTATGGATGGACTGTCAATAACTACTTTGTCATTATGAATGATTAAAGTATTTGCGGTACCAAGGTCTATCGCAATATCCTCGGTCATGAAATCAAAAAATCCCATATGTTTTGTTGGGTTTAAAAGTTATATAATTTTAACATACAAATCTAAACAAATTAATGCTTGAAATGACGTGTTCCTGTAAATACCATTGCAACTTTATTTTCATTACAATAATCAATACTTAATTGGTCTTTTATGGATCCTCCTGGTTGAATTACTGCTGTAATTCCAGCATTTTTTGCTAATTCAACACAATCGGGAAATGGAAAAAACGCATCACTAGCCATTGAAGCTCCTTCTAAACTGAATCCAAAAACTTTTGCCTTCTCAATGGCTTGTAACAAAGCGTCTACTCTTGAAGTTTGACCTGTTCCTGACGAAATTAAAGTACCATTTTTAGCAAATACAATCGTATTCGATTTGGTGTTTTTGCATACTTTAGATGCAAAAATTAAATCTTCAATTTCTTGTTCCGAAGGACTTTTTAGAGTAACGGTTTTTAAGTCTGTCTTAGTATCTGTGATGTTGTTTCTTTCTTGAACTAAAATTCCATTCAAACAAGTTCTCACTTGTTTTTGAGGCAATTCCACTTCGTTTTGAACTAATATAATTCTGTTTTTCTTTTCTTGCAAAATCGCAATGGCTGCCTGGTCGTAACTTGGAGCAATCACTACTTCACAAAATAATTTATTGATTTCAGTGGCTGTTTCAACGTCGATTGTTGTGTTAGCAATCAAAACTCCTCCAAAAGCAGAAGTTGGATCACAAGTTAAAGCAGCTAAATAAGCCTCTTTTATAGAGTTTCTTGTTGCCAAACCACAAGCGTTATTGTGTTTCAGGATTGCAAACGTATGACCATCATTTTTGAATTCAGCGATTAAATTTACCGCCGCATCAACATCCAATAAATTGTTATAAGACAATTCTTTTCCGTGAAGTTTTGTAAACATAGCATCAAAATCACCAAAGAAAAATCCTTTTTGATGCGGGTTTTCTCCATATCGCAACACTTGTCCATCAGCAATGCTAGTTTTAAAAATACTCTCGTCTGTGTTGAAATAGTTGAAAATTGCAGTATCGTAATGTGAAGAAACGTGAAATGCTCTTGTAGCAAATAATTTTCTATCTTCTAATGTAGTTGCTCCATTTTGAGAAGTAATCAAATCCAAAAGTAATGAATATTCGGCAACCGAAGGAACGATTACAGTGTCTTTGAAGTTTTTGGCAGCAGCACGAATCAACGAAATTCCGCCAATATCTATTTTTTCGATAATGTCTTCTTCGCTAGCTCCAGAAGCAACGGTTTTTTCAAACGGATATAAATCTACAATCACTAAATCAATCTGTGGAATATCGTATTCCTGCATTTGTTGCACATCGCTTTCGTTGTCTTGACGATTTAAAATTCCGCCAAAAACTTTTGGGTGTAAGGTTTTTACTCTTCCACCCAGTATCGATGGGTAAGAGGTAACATCTTCAACGGGAACCACTGGAATGCCTAGGTTTTTGATAAATTCTTCAGTTCCTCCAGTGGAGTAAAAGACAACGTTTTGCTCGTGAAGTTTTCGTATTATGGGTTCTAAGCCCTCTTTTGAAAAAACAGAAATTAAAGCAGATTTGATTGTTTTTGTAGTGCTCATGTATTGTTTGAAATTTATCGTGCAAAAGTAGTTTTTTTGTGTAAAAAAAGCAATGCTATTGTGTAACAATATTTTAAAATTACACACAAATCTACCAAATCAATTTCATTAGGTTATTGAAATAAATTTACAGAGTTTTACACTAGTAAAAATTACGAATTTATGTTGATTTATTTTCGACTCTTACAAGAAAGTTTTCGTTTTGCAATGAGTGCTTTGCAGAACAATAAATTGCGTACACTTTTGTCATTATTAGGTGTTACTATTGGAATATTTTCGATTATTGCTGTGCTTACCGCAGTCGATTCCTTGAACAGAAAAATTACTAAAGATTTGAGTAGTTTGGATAAAAATTCCATTTATTTAATGAAAATGTCTTTTGGTCCTTCCGAAATTCCACAATGGAAAAGAGAGCAGTTTCCCAATGTTAAATACGATGAATATAGTTACTTGAAAGGCGCAATGACGAATACCGAAGTAATGGCTTATCAAGTGTTTACTAAAGCCGAATCTATAAAATTTGAGTCTACAACCACGAGTAATGTAAATATGATGGCGGTTTCTCCTGAGTTTATTGCTATTCAAGGACTTGAGTTCGAAAAGGGACGATTTTATACTGAATCCGAAGCCAACTCTGCAGCTAGAGTTGTTGTTATAGGAGCTGAAATTGCCAATACACTTTTTGACAATCTAGATCCAATAGGAAAAAAAGTGAGGTTGTACGGTCAGCGATTCATGGTTATAGGCGTTTTGAAAATGCAGGGAGCAGGATTATTCGATGATAACAATGACAATTCCGCCTACATTCCAGTTAATTTTCTGAGACAATTGTATGGAGAAAACAACAAATCATTGGTAAATGCGATACTGATTAAACCCCAAAAAGGAGTCGATATGGAAGCGTACAAGGCAGAATTAATCCAAAAATTACGCAATTTAAGAGGATTAAAATCAGGGAATATTGATAATTTTTTTATTAATGTTTTCTCGGGTTTTACCGATTTGATAGACGGAATAATTGCTCAAATGAATATAGTGGGATGGATAATTAGTGGATTTTCTCTCTTGGTTGGTGGTTTTGGTATTGCCAATATTATGTTTGTTTCTGTAAAAGAACGTACCAACTTAATAGGAATTCAAAAATCATTGGGAGCCAAAAATACTTTTATACTTTTTCAGTTTTTGTTCGAGGCAATACTCCTTTCTTTGTTTGGAGGTATTATAGGATTGTTGTTAGTTTGGATTATAGCCCTTGTTTTGACCCATACTTTAGATTTCGAATTTGTATTGGGAATGCAAAACATTATTTTAGGAACAGGATTGTCTGCTTTAATTGGTTTGATTTCAGGAATTTTACCCGCAATCACAGCCTCAAAATTAGATCCTGTTGAAGCAATACGAACGGGGATGTAATTTTATCTAAAAATCAGCTTTATGATTTATTGTCATCTCCGTAGTCATCTCTCATAAAATTATTTTTTTACTTTAGTTCACTTTGAGAAGTTTCGACTTCGCATCCTTTTTTAAACAATACTTCGGGAAGTTGGTTTTAAAATTTGATTATTTTAAAATTCAATGTGTTTATATTTTTTTGTACGATATTAATTATTCATAAAATATATTAATATTAGGTATTAAAAATTTAAATAAAAATCTATCAAAAGCTTGTTGTAAGTTTGATTACTTCTAAAAAAAGAACATATCGTAAATCATTAATTATGAAAGCAAATTTAATTTTTTCAGTCGGAATCCTGCTACTAACCTCAAGTTGTGCAGTAGTTAGGCCAGGCGAAGCGGGTTTAAAGCAAACCTTAGGAAAGTTCTCAAATAAAATCCTAACACAAGGTGTCATTTTTTATAATCCGTTTATTAGCAAAGTTATTAAAGAGTCAACACAAACAAACAACATTAAACTAATTCTTAGTTTACCTACTAAAGAGGGGCTAAGTGTTAATTCTGAGATTTCAATTTTATACCGATTAGAACAACAAAAAATCCCTAAAATATTAGAAATATTAGGTCAAGATTATGAGTCAGTGATTACTAGCATATTTAGATCTGCTTCATCTGATGTTTGTGCACAATTTTATGCAAAAGATATGCACTCAGGAATGCGAGCCAAAATAGAAGAAGAGATAAAATCTAAAATGATGGTAAACCTGGAAAAACAAGCTGATGGTATCGAGCTGATAGCTGTTTTGATGAAAAGCATTCAATTACCAGCAGGTTTGGCGAGTTCTATTGAGCAAAAACTACAGGCAGAACAAGATGCCATGAGAATGGAATTTATCATCAAACAAGCAACGTTGGAAGCCGAAAGGAAAATTATTGATGCAAAAGGGGAAAGAGATTCTCAAAAAATCCTTGCCGAGGGATTGACTCCAGAAATCATTAAGTTAAGAACTATTGAGGCGTTTAGTAAACTCTCGCAATCACCTAATAGCAAAGTGATAATAACTGATGGAAAAACACCTTTGTTGATTAACGAATAACTAGTTGTATCAATATCCCAAATAACTTAAATTGGATAAGACATTTTATTACAAAAAAATCCCATTTTGTTAGAAACAAAATGGGATTTTATATTATTTAAAATCTGAAGTCTAAAATCTGAAATCTAAAATTAGACTATCCTAAAGCGGCTCTTTTGAAACCGGTAACGATAAGATCTTTATCCAAAGATTTTACATAAGCAGCAACGCTTAGTTTGTTGTCTTTAATATAATCTTGGTTTACTAGTGTGTTGTCTTTAAAGAAACGCGCTAGTTTACCTTTTGCAATATTGTCTAACATGGCTTCTGGCTTTCCTTCTTGACGAAGAATATCTTTAGCAATTTCGATTTCTTTAGCGATAGTTTCAGCATCAACTCCATCTTCGTTTAAAGCGATTGGAGCCATAGCAGCTGCTTGCATCGCGATGTTTCTAGCTACTTCGTCAGCTCCTGAAATATTCGCGGAAAGTGATACTAAGGTAGCGATTTTGTTTCCTGAGTGAATGTATGAACCGATGAAAGCTCCTTCTAATTTTTCGAAAGTTCTAATTTCTAGTTTTTCACCAATAACACCTGTTTGCTCGATTAATTTTTCAGCAACAGAAATTCCGTTGAAATCAGCGGCTAAAAATTCTTCTTTAGAATTAAAAGTCAATGCAAGGTTAGCCATATCAGTAGCCATTTTCACAAAGCTTTCGTTCATTCCTACGAAGTCAGTTTCACAGTTCAATGTGATTACAACCCCAGCAGTTTTTGCTTCGTTAACAATAGCAATTGCTGCTCCTTCAGTAGATTCTCTATCCGAACGGTTGGCTGCTACTTTTTGTCCTTTTTTACGTAAGTTTTCGATTGCTAAATCGAAATCTCCTTCTGCTTCAACCAAGGCTTTTTTGCAGTCCATCATTCCTGCGCCAGTGATTGTTCTTAATTTATTTACGTCTGCAGCCGTTATAGTTATAGTTGACATAATTTTTTATTTTTAATGTTAAAAGTAAAATTCCAATTTTCAAATTCCAAATTCCAATTTTAATAAATTACTAACTTAATGTTATTAATCTTGTATGGGATTTAGAATTTGAATTTTGGAATTTAAAATATTTTTATTCTTCTGTTACTGTAGTTTCAGCTTCGGCAGTTGGAGTTTCAACTACAACTTCTTCGATAACTGGAGTTTCTACTTCTGCTTCAATTACTGTAGCAGTAGCTTCTTCAACGATTGATGCTACTTCTTCAGAAGTGTTTTCTGTAGTTGCTTCGGCATCAAATTCTACTTCAGAACCTTTATTTGCTAGTCCGTCAATTATTGCAGCAGTTACTATAGACAAAATTTTATCGATAGATTTAGAAGCATCATCATTTGCTGGAATTACATATTCTACCTCTCTTGGGTCAGAATTAGTATCAACCATTGCGAAAACTGGAATGTTTAATTTTTGAGCTTCTTTTATCGCGATATGTTCTGCTTTGATATCTACTACGAACAAGGCTGCTGGTAGTCTAGACATATCAGCAATTGAACCTAAGTTTTTCTCTAATTTAGCACGAAGACGATCTACTTGCAAACGCTCTTTTTTAGAAAGAGTCATAAATGTTCCGTCTTTCTTCATTTTATCAATAGTAGCCATTTTTTTAACAGCTTTACGGATAGTTACGAAGTTGGTCAACATTCCACCAGGCCATCTTTCAGTAATGTATGGCATGTTTGCGGCAGCTGCTTTTTCGGCAACGATGTCTTTTGCTTGTTTTTTGGTAGCTACAAATAATATTTTTCTACCTGATGCAGCAATTTTTTTCAAAGCTTCGTTAGCTTCTTCGATTTTTGCTGCGGTTTTATATAGATTGATAATGTGAATTCCATTACGCTCCATATAAATGTAAGGAGCCATGTTCGGGTCCCATTTTCTAGTCATGTGTCCAAAGTGAACACCTGCTTCTAGTAATTCTTTTACTTCTACTTTGTTTGACATTTTTTGTTTAGTTTACGTTCTGTTGATTAGCAATGTGTTTTTTGAGTTTATAGTTTATAGTTTATGGTTTATAGTTTTTAAAAAAACTTCTAACTTCTAACTTCTAACTTCTAACTTTTACAACCCATTTAGATGCTAAACTAATTTCCCAACGCATTGGGACAACAACAACATTGTTTGTTTTAATTTAATAATCAATTTGTCTTATACGAATTGCACAAGACAGGTACTATTAACGTTTAGAGAATTGGAATCTCTTACGAGCTTTCTTCTGACCGAATTTTTTACGTTCAACCATTCTCGGGTCTCTAGTTAATAAACCTTCGGGCTTAAGTATAGCTCTGTTTCCTTCGCCAACTTCGCACATTACTCTAGCCAAAGCCATTCTTACAGCTTCTGCTTGACCTGTAGAACCACCACCGTAAACATTTACTTTTACATCATAGTTGCTTACATTTTCTGTCATAGACATAGGTTGTAATACTTTGTACTGTAAAGTAGCTGTTGGGAAGTAAGTTGCGAAAGGTTTCTTGTTTACAACGATTACTCCTGTTCCTTCTGAAACATAAACTCGTGCAACTGCGGTTTTTCTTCTACCGATTTTGTGAATTACTCCCATTACTTTAGATCGTTAAGGTTAACTGTTCTAGGTTTTTGAGCGCCTTGTTTGTGCTCTGATCCTACAACAACATTTAAATTTCTGAAAAGTTCAGCGCCAATTTTGTTTTTTGGCAACATTCCTTTTACGGCTTTTTCTACTAATAGTGCAGGGTTTTTTGATTGCAATACTTTAGCAGTTAAAGTTCTTTGTCCTCCAGGATAACCAGTGTGACGGATGTATGTTTTCTCATCCATTTTGTTACCTGTAAGGTTGATTTTTTCTGAGTTGATAACAATTACGTTATCACCACAGTCCACGTGTGGCGTGTAACTTGGCTTGTACTTACCTCTCAAAATCATAGCGACTTTTGAAGCAAGGCGTCCTAAGTTATGACCGTCAGCATCTACAACAATCCACTCTTTGGTTGAGTTGGCTTTTGTTGCTGAAATTGTCTTGTAGCTTAATGCGTTCACAATATTATATTTTAATTAAACATTCCATCCCCAATAAAGGGGTTGCAAAAGTACAATTAATTATTTTAAATACAAATACCTTAAATGATTATTTTTCATCCCTTTTTCTGCTGATTATCAAACAACTATTTGATCACTAAAATAAGTGATTTGACCACTTAAAATCAAATGTAAACAGTTAAGGTTTCGATTTTTTTATCGAACCATTAAAATTATGCGCTATATTTGTTTTTCAAAATTTTTTTCAAAATGAAAATTAGAGCCACTTTAAAGCAAATTGCAAAAGAACTTAATGTTTCTGTTTCAACAGTTTCAAAAGCACTTAATGATAGTCCTGAGATTAGTGAACAAACAAAAATTAGAATAAAGGAGTACGCTAAACTTAAAAATTATAAGCCAAATGTTATTGGACTTAATTTAAAAAATAGAAAGACGAAAACTATAGGGGTTATTATTCCTAATATTTTGAATTCTTTTTTTGCTAAGGTTTTTAGTGGGATTGAAAAAGTGGCTGACCAAAAAGGATACAATGTTATTATGTGTATTTCCAACGAATCGTTAGAGAAAGAAAAAAACACTATGAATATGTTGAGTAATGGTACTATAGATGGTTTTATTTTGGCTATTTCCGAAGAAGCTCAAAAATTAGGCGAATACAACCATTTTACCACTATTCTAAACGAAGGGACTCCGATTGTAATGTTTGATCGAATTGTTGATGAAGTAGTTTGTGACAAAGTTATTGTTGATGATTTTGATTCGGCTTTAAATTCTACCCAACATTTAATTAATTTAGGATGTAAAAATATTGCTTTGTTTTCGTCGATTGATAATCTAAGCGTTGGAAAATTAAGAGTTGAAGGGTACTTGCAGGCGTTAAACAATAACAATATTCCTGTAAATCCAAATTTAATTTTAAGAACTAATTCTGAGGATGATTTAAATGATAAAATAGAAGCAATATTTGATTCTAATTTAGTAGATGGGATTTTTGCATTAGACGAAAGTGACTCCGTTGCGGCATTAAGAACGGGTCTTAAAAAGGGGTATAAAATTCCAGAGGAATTGTGTATTATTGGTTTTGCTGATGGAATTCTTGCTTCTCGAAGATTGTCTCCAAGCTTGTCAACTATAAGTCAATATGGAGTAGAAATTGGCGAAGTGGCTGCCAAATTACTAATTGACAGGTTAGAATCTAAAGAAGAAAACTTACCTTATGAAACCGTAATTATTAAAACGCAATTAAGAGAAAGAGAGTCTACAAGAAAATTATAATATTTTAAAAGAACTGCTCTTGGAGTTGAAGATTTTTATTTAAATGCGGCAAAAGTTTATCCAAATCCTTCTAGTGGTAACTTTATAGTTAATTCGATTTCAGCCGTTAAAAAGCTACATGTTTACTCCCAAATAGGCGCATTTGTAAAGGCTATAGAATATGATGGTAATTCAAACCAAGTTGAAGTAAATCTAAAAGGTTTGTCATCTGTAGTTTATTTAATCGAACTTCAAAATGATACAGATAAAGCTTGGACAAAAAAATAATTCAATAAATTGATCCTTAAAGGATATTTACGAAAATAATCTATTTTAGTTTAGTTGAGTATTTCTATGCAAATAGGAATACTCAATTTTTTTATAAACAGGATGAACAACAAAAAATATCAAAGTAAATTTTTAAACACAATTAGCAAACGTAAAGTGGTTGTTAAAACAAACAAACTGGTAGGTACTGGTAAGTTTCGATGTTAAAAAAATATATATTTGGTTCGCAATTTTAATATATTTCACTTTTTGTACTAGAGTCAAGTGATTTAATAAAAATTGTAGCAAAACCATTAAAAACTAAATTAAAACATGTAATTTTTATAATTATGAACAACCAACTCATTTTAGATACTCAACAGGCTTTTCGAAAATATTTTGGAAATGAGCCTGAAAAAGTAATTTTATCACCAGGTAGAATTAATATTATCGGAGAACACATCGATTATAATGATGGATTTGTGTTACCTGCAGCAATCGATAAAATAATTTGTTTTGCATTCGAAAAAAGCAAAACCAATGTTTCAAGGATAATTGCTTTGGATATAGACGAAGAATTTACAGCTGATTTTTCGGAAGAACAGCGTTTAGATGATAAAGTTTGGACCAACTACATTCGAGGCGTTGTAAATCAATTGCATTTAAATGGCTTTGATTTTGGAGGTATGAATTGTGTTTTTAGCAGCAATATTCCTTCTGGTTCTGGATTGTCTTCCTCTGCAGCCTTGGAGTGCGGATTTATTAAAGGAGTTAAAGAATTGTATGAATTAGACATAAAACTAGTTGATATTGCTTTAATGGGACAAAAAGCGGAACACTGGGTTGGGATAAATTGCGGTGTTATGGATCAATTTGCCAGTGTTTTAGGACTGGAAAATAAAGTTATAAAAATTGATTGTAAGACCTTAGAATATGAATATCATAATGCAGATTTTGGCAATTATTCACTGATTTTGTTGGATAGTAATGTAAAACATTCGCTAGTATCCTCTGCTTACAACCAACGCCGTGAGGATTGTGAAATGGGAATTGCTACCGTAAAGAAAAAATTTCCCGAAGTCAAAAGTTTTAGAGATTGCTCTGTAGAGCACTTATTGGCTGTAAAAGACGAATTGGGAGGAGATGTTTTTGTAAGATGTCACTATGTAATTAAAGAGATTGCTAGAGTAATAAAAGCATGCGCAGCACTAGACAAAGGAGATATTGAAGGCTTAGGAAAATTGCTTTTTGAAACTCATGAAGGATTGTCTAAAGAATATGAAGTAAGCTGCGAAGAATTAGATTTCCTAGTTGATTTTGCCAAAAATGAAGCAGCCATAGTAGGTTCTCGTTTAATGGGAGGCGGTTTTGGTGGATGTACTATCAACTTAGTCAAAAAGGGACATGAAGAGGATATTAAGAAAAAAATTAAGGTACTTTATAATGATAAATTCCAAATAGAATTAAAAAACTACGATGTTAAAATAAGTAACGGAACAACACTCTATACCCTATAAGATTATGAGAAAATTTGATATAAACGAAGATCCACACAGAAGATATAATCCGCTAATTAACGAATGGGTTTTAGTTTCACCACACCGTGCCAAAAGACCATGGCAGGGACAAAATGAGGTGATAGCAACGGATGCTTTACCCGCTTATGACCCAGAATGTTATTTGTGTCCTGGAAATGTTCGAGCAAATGGTGAAATAAACGAACAATATGAAAATTGTTTTGTGTTTGATAATGATTTTGCAGCATTGAAAGAGGAAGAAATAAATCAAGAAACAATAGAGGAGAATTCTTTTTTTATTGCCAAATCAGAGCGAGGTATTGCAAAAGTAGTTTGTTTCTCGCCAAATCATAATCTCACTTTGCCGGAATTATCAATTTCTAATATTGAAAATGTTATAACGGCTTGGCAAAAACAATATGCTGAATTGGGAGCTGTTGATTATATCAATTATGTTCAAATTTTTGAGAACAAAGGAAGTGTTATGGGATGCAGTAATCCTCATCCACATGGTCAAATTTGGGCACAATCTTCCTTGCCAACTCAGGTAGAAAAAACACATAATAGTTTAAGCGACTATTTTATTAAAAACAAAAGCAACTTGCTTTTGGATTATTTAGAACAAGAATTAAAATTAAAAGAACGTATTGTAGTAGAAAATGAACATTTTGTTGCTTTAGTGCCTTTTTGGGCCATTTGGCCTTTTGAAACTATGATTATTGCTAAAAGAAATGTGCCTAATGTAACGGAGTTTAATGAAATTGAAAAAACTGCTTTCGCTACCATATTAAAGCAATTGACTACAAAATACGACAATCTTTTTAATGCTTCATTTCCTTATTCATCAGGGATTCATCAGGCTCCTACGGATAATCAACCGCATCCTGAATGGCAGTTTCACATGCATTTTTATCCGCCATTACTTCGTTCGGCAACGGTCAAAAAATTCATGGTTGGTTATGAAATGATGGGAGAATCGCAAAGGGATATCACTCCTGAGAAAAGTGCCGATGCGCTAAGAAATTGCTCCGAAGTTCACTATAAAAACAAGTAGTTTAATTATTATCTAGTCAAATTAATTTTTATCAAATTAGAAGTGAAAACTTGTTAACAAATGGTTTTATAAAGAGTTCCTAAGTATCAAATTGCATTTATTTTCAATTTGTTTGCTTTGACCTTCTAAAACCATTTGTGCTAGTTTTTCTCCCATCTGTTCAAAATCTGTTGAAATTGTAGTGATTCCGTTTTCTACAACTTTTTTGAGAGGCGTTTCGTTATAGGAAACTATTCCTATATCTCGACCAATTTTTAAGCCATTTAATTTAGATTCTTCAATTACTTTTACTAAGTCTCTATCGTTTGGGATAATAAAAACTTGACCTTTACTAATTTTATATTGATTTAGTTCGGATAGGATTTCGTATTCAAAATTAAAATCGATGCAAAATTTTTCAAAACCTATTTTCATTGCTAAAGGTTCTCTGTAGCCGGGAAAAATTAAAATCATTTTTTGATATTGGTCTAATCTAGACTTGCCTTCTAAAAGGGCATTGTAAATGTCTTTTACAAAGTTTTGAGCCACACAAGAATAGTGTGATAACTCAGGATTTGTTTGGTCTAAAATGTAAACATCCTGAACTGGTAGGGTAGAAAGTAATGAATTTATTTCTCTAAAATTTGACGGCATGATTACATATTTTGTGTAATTTCCATTACTTTCACTTATTAATTTCTGAAATACTTTAATGTTGAAGTGGTGAAAAAAAATATCAACCTGAGAATCAACTCCTAGATTGTTTATAAATGAATTATACAAATCTTCCTTAAAAACATTCCATTCATCAAAAAGTAAAAAAACTTTATTTTTTATACTAATACCTATGCTTTTAACATAATATCCTTTTCCGGGAATGGCATATATAATGCCTCTTTTTTTTAATTCATCATAAGCTTGCAAAACAGTATCTCGAGATAAAGAAAATTCTAGGCAGACCTTGTTTATAGAGGGAAGCTTGTCATTTATTTTAATTCTTTTTTCTTCGATAGTTCTTTCGATCGATACTATAATTTGTTTGTATATGGGTGACCGATGATTTTTGTATATAGAAATTATTTTCATCAATTTTTTTGAAGCAAGTTACAAAATAAACTGGTAGGTACTGTAATGCTAAAACCAAGTATTGTTTTATTTTTACGGCTAATAAGTCTAAATATTCACTATTTAATTATTGTATTCAAATTTAAATAGTAAATTACACCAAATTAAATTTAAAACATTCTTTAGCATTTACTAAAACTAACTTAAATCAAACCATTTTATGAACACATTACAATTAGCTGATTATCTCGTATTTCTTGTTTATTTTTTTATTGTTGCCGGTTATGGCTATTATGTTTACAGAAAAAAGCAAACCCAATCAATTTCAGCATCTCATGATTATTTTTTGGCAGAAGGGTCGCTTACTTGGTGGGCTATCGGTACCTCATTGATTGCATCTAACATTTCCTCAGAACAATTTATTGCCATGTCTGGAAATGGTTTTAAAATGGGACTTGCTATTGCTACTTATGAGTGGATGGCAGCCTTAACTTTGATAATTGTGGCGGTATTTTTTATTCCAGTATACTTAAAAAATAAAATTTACACTATGCCTCAATTTTTGAGTCAACGATACGATGGTAATGTTGCTATGATTATGGCGGTGTTTTGGTTACTACTTTATGTGATTGTAAATTTGACCTCTATTCTTTATTTGGGTGCTCTGGCAATCAACGGAATATCTGGAATCGAAATTAACTTATGTATGTATGGTCTTGCTTTTTTTGCTATTGTAATTGCATTAGGCGGAATGAAAGTAATTGGATATACGGATGTTATTCAAGTGGTGTTTTTAATTTTTGGAGGTTTGGTAACTACTTATTTAGCTTTGAATAAAGTGGCTGAACTAAGTGGACAACAAGGAATGGTTCAAGGTTTCAATTATATGTTAAATGAATCTGGGGATCATTTTCAAATGATATTTAAAAAGGATAATGCCAATTTTCCAAGTTTACCTGGATTGTCGGTTTTATTTGGTGGTATGTGGATTGTAAATCTTAATTATTGGGGTTGTAATCAATATATTACTCAAAGAGCTTTAGGAGCTGATCTAAAAACAGCTAGAACAGGAATTTTATTCGCTGCTTTCTTAAAATTACTTATGCCAGTAATTGTTGTTTTACCAGGTATTGCCGCTTATGTTATTTACATGAAAGGCGGATTGCAAACAGAACTTCTAGGACCTGATGGAATTATCAATCCTGACAAATCATACCCAGTATTGTTAAATTTATTACCTGTAGGTTTAAAAGGATTGTCATTTGCAGCTTTAACAGCGGCGGTAGTTGCTTCTTTGGCTGGTAAGGTAAATAGTATTTCAACTATTTTTACATTAGATATTTTCAAGAAAAAAATTGATGTAGATGCAAGTGAATTGAAAATGGTAAGGGTAGGGAAAATTACAGTAGTAGTGGCAATGCTTATCGCAGTCGTGATTGCACCTTTATTAGGAATTGACAAAAAGGGAGGTTTCGAATTTATTCAAGAATACACCGGATTTGTAAGTCCTGGTATTTTCGCCATGTTTATTCTAGGATTCTTTTGGAAGAAAACAAGTTCAAATGCAGCAATGTTTGCTACTATTGGAGGTTTTGTATTATCAGTAGTCTTTAAATTTTTACCAACTTTTGCTAACTTAGAATTTTTGTATAGCTCTGGATTTGCCACTTTAGTGCAACAAAAAGACAAAACTATGGCTTATGAGATTCCTTTTATAGATAGAATGGGCTTTGTGTTCGTCATCTGTGTTTTACTTATGGTATTAATTAGTTTGTATGATGAAAAGAGAGGGTACAAATCAAAAGGATTAGAAATTGATTCTAAAATGTTTAAAGTCACAAATGGCTTTGCTGTAGGAACATTAATTATAACTGGAATTTTAGTAGCTTTATATACTATATTTTGGTAGTATAAAATTAGATTTATGTTACATTAAATCCTTTAAAATTATCTAAAACTTTAGAAACTCATGAGTTTCTAAAGTTTTTTTATATATGATTTTTTAAGTAAATTAAGTATTAATACAAAATAGAATAACAAAATTAAAATAATAGAAAATGAAAATACTAGTTACAGGTGGTCTTGGATTTATTGGGTCACATACCGTTGTAGAATTACAAAATGCAGGCTATGAAGTAGTAATCATTGATAATCTTTCTAATTCGTCAGAAGTGGTAGTTGATGGTATATTTGCAATCACAGGGATTTTGCCATTGTTTGAGAATCTTGATTTAAGAGATAAGAATTCAGTAATTGATTTTTTTCAAAGACATTCAGATATTAATAATATTATTCATTTTGCGGCTTCAAAAGCTGTAGGAGAAAGTGTTACAAATCCTTTGTTGTATTATGAAAACAACATTGCTAGTTTGGTTTATATTCTACAAGAATTAGAAAAAAAACATGAGGCAAATTTTATTTTTAGTTCTTCTTGTACCGTATACGGTCAAGCCGAAACAATGCCTATTACAGAAAATTCTCCGGTTCAACCTGCCTTGTCTCCTTATGGAAACACCAAACAAATAGGGGAAGAAATTATTACCGATGTTACTAAAGTAAGTAATATAAAATCAATTTTGTTGCGCTATTTTAATCCAATTGGGGCGCACCCGTCAATAAAAATTGGGGAGTTACCTATAGGAGTTCCTCAAAATTTAGTGCCTTTTATTACTCAAACTGGTCTGGGAATTCGCAAAGAACTCATGGTATACGGTAATGATTACCCAACTCCAGATGGCACTTGTATAAGGGATTACATTCATGTTGTAGACCTTGCCAAAGCACACGTTATCGCTTTAGAGCGTTTGATTAATAAAGAAAATGCGGCGGTTGTAGAAACGTTTAATCTAGGAACTGGAACGGGCAGTTCAGTACTAGATGTTATCAATAGTTTCGAAAAAGTGAGCGGTACTAAATTGCCTTATAGCATCGTAGACAGAAGAGAAGGTGATGTCACTATAGCGTATGCAAATACTGATAAAGCGAAATCGGTCCTTGGTTGGAAAACACAATCAAGCCTTGATGAAGCTGTTGCAAGTGCATGGGAATGGGAACAAAAAGTTAGGAAAGATAAATAGAGTTCATCAATGTATTTATTTTGATAAAGAATATCCATTTATTTTCAACATCAAAAAAAGCGATTTTTACAAATACTAATCAGATTAAAAAATGATTTCTGAAATTTTAAATGCTGCCAATTTTACAAAAAAAATTGATGAAAAAGAAGTTTCTCTTTTCAATTTGAAAAACAAAAGTGGCTTTTTGTGTCAAATCACAAATTTCGGAGCTCGAATTGTTAGTTTAGAAGTGCTAAATATGCAAAATCAACTTGTTGATGTGGTTTTAGGTCTCGAATCTATCGATGAATATCAAAAGGACGATAAATATTTCGGAGCAATTGTAGGGCGTTATGCCAACAGAATTGCAAAAAGCAACTTTATTTTAGACGAGATAAATTATCCATTACACACCAACAATGGACCTAACACCCTTCACGGCGGTCAAAAAGGTTTTGACAAAGTGGTTTGGCAAGCGAATCTTTTCTTAACGGAAAATGAGGAAGAAGCTATAGAACTAAGTTATCTATCTAAAGATGGAGAAGAAGGTTTTCCAGGAAATCTATTGGTAAAAGTTATATACACGCTTACAAATGCAAATGAAATTAAAATAGAGTATTGGGCAAAAACAGATGAAAAAACAGTAGTAAATTTAACCAATCACACTTATTTTAATTTGAAAGGAGCAGGAGTAGAGACCATTGATTCTCACGAATTGGTACTTAATGCAGATTATTTTACCCCAACCGATGATACAATGATTCCTACAGGAGAAATACGAAGTGTTTCAAACACTCCCATGGATTTTAGAACGCCTCACAAAATAGGATCTCGTATTAATGAGAATTATTTAGATTTAGTTCAAGCTAACGGATATGATCATAATTGGGTTTTGAATAAAGAAAAAGAAAAACTGAGTTGGGTTGCAACCGTTTCGGACTCTTCAACGGGAATAGTCTTAAAAGCTTTTAGTACCGAGCCGGGAGTTCAATTTTATACAGGGAATTTTTTAGATGGTCAAAACAAAGGAAAAAGATCTAAAAACTATGATTTACGTTCAGGTTTTTGTTTAGAAATGCAGCATTTTCCAGATTCGCCAAACCAACCTGATTTTCCTTCGACATTAATTAACCCTGAAGAAATTTATACTCAAACCACTATCTATCAATTTAGTTTGAAATCTAGTGAATAGAATTTGAAAGCTTTTCATTTTTCTCTAACCTCTTATTTCTATTCTTTTTATGAACTGGGAACAACTTTTATCACTGCGCCGACAAGGCGACACAAGTAAACGATTACGAATAGAGCAAGACGATACCCGTTTGGGTTTTGAAGTAGATTATGACCGCATCATTTTCTCTTCGGCATTTCGAAGTTTACAAGATAAAACGCAGGTGATTCCGCTTTCGAAAACCGATTTTGTTCACACCCGATTGACCCACAGCTTGGAAGTTTCGGTAGTTGGTCGTTCGATTGGTCGATTGGTTGGCAAAAAGATTATCGAGAAATATCCGCACCTAGCGGCAATTCATGGGTTTCAGGCGAATGATTTTGGAGCGATTGTAGCTGCGGCTTCTTTGGCACACGACATTGGAAATCCGCCTTTTGGACATTCTGGAGAAAAAGCCATTGGGGAGTATTTTTCGATTGGAAAAGGACAACAATACAAAGACAAATTATCGGCAAAAGAATGGCAAGATTTAATCGATTTTGAAGGTAATGCAAATGGTTTTTCGGTGCTCACGGCGAGCCGTCCCGGAATTGAAGGAGGCTTGCGAATTTCTTACGCCACTCTTGGTGCTTATATGAAATACCCAAAAGAAAGTTTACCCAAAAAACCAACTTCAAATATTGCCGACAAGAAATATGGCTTTTTTCAATCGGACAAAAAATTCTTCGAAGAAGTCGCTTTGGAACTAGGTTTAATTTCAAATAAAAATGGAGCTGATATTGGTTTCGAAAGACATCCTTTGGCTTATTTGGTCGAAGCTGCCGACGATATTTGTTACACCATTATCGATTTTGAAGATGGCATAAATCTAGGATTGGTTTCCGAAGATTTTGCCCTTGAATATTTTATTAATTTGGTAAAGGACAGTATCGATTCTTCAAAATACAATGCCTTAACTACCAAGGAAGATCGAATCAGTTATTTGCGAGCCTTGGCAATTGGTAGTTTAATTAATGATGCTGTAAAAGTTTTTATCGAAAACGAAGAAGCCATTTTGCAGGGAAAATATCCTTATGCGCTGACGGATAGAAGCAAGTATAAAGCACAAATGGATGATATTATCAAGTTGAGCGTCAAAAACATTTACCAAAGCCGAGAAGTTGTCGAGAAAGAAATTGTGGGGTATCAAATTATTCAAACCTTGTTAGATAAATTTATTACCGCTTACAATAATAAATTTGACGGAAACTCTTCTAATTATGATAAATTGCTCATCAAGATGATGCCCGAAAAATTCTTAGAAGAAAAAGAAGATTTGTACAAAAGGTTATTGCACATTTGTCATTATGTTTCGCTTTTGACCGACGGAAACGCTCTAGAATTATTCGAAATGATCAACGGAAGAAAAAAGAATTAATTACAATTGATTCCATATTTCGAAAAAATTGCGACTAAACTATCCGCATCTATTCCGCACATTTTTTGCAATTCGTTAACGGTTCCCTGGGTTATAAATTGATCTGGAATCCCTAATGTTTTTATTCTTGAAGTATAGTTGTGCAAAGCTGAAAATTCAAGAATGGCACTCCCAAAACCACCTGTAGTTACGCCGTCTTCGATGGTAATTATGTTTTCGAATGTATCGAAAATGTTGTGTAATGAATTTTCATCCAAAGGTTTTACAAAAGCAAAATCATAATGTGCAATTGTTTCTGGGTTATTCATTTTGGCTAAAGCCAAAGTCACATTATAACCAATAGTTCCATTTGACAAAACAGCTAATTTTGTTCCTTTCTTGATGCGCTTTGCTTTACCTATTTCTATTTTTTCGTATGGTTTTTGCCAATCCACAATTTGACCTCGACCACGAGGATATCGAATTGCAATAGGATGATTTAACCCCAATTGAGCGGTGTATAAAATATTCCGTAGCGCCATTTCATTCAATGGCGAATACACAATCATATTTGGGATGCAGCGCAAATAAGCCAAATCAAAAACACCGTGATGCGTTGCTCCATCTTCGCCTACTAAACCCGCTCTGTCCAAACAAAAAATTACGGGTAAATCTTGTAAAGCCACGTCGTGAATGACCTGATCATAGGCTCGTTGTAAAAAAGTCGAATAAATATTGCAAAAAACAATCATTCCCTGTGTTGCCATTCCTGCCGATAAAGTTACGGCGTGTTGTTCGGCAATTCCAACGTCGAAAGCACGTTTTGGAAAAGCGTCCATCATAAATTTGAGCGAACTTCCTGACGGCATTGCTGGTGTGATTCCAATAATTTTTTCATTGGCTTTTGCCAAATCCAAAAGTGTTAATCCAAAAATATCTTGGTATTTTGGAGGTAAATTTTCTTCGGATTTTGAAACTAATTCACCCGATTTTGCATCAAATTTTCCAGGTGCATGATATTGAACTTGGTTTTCCTCGGCTTGTTGCAATCCTTTTCCTTTGGTGGTAATCACGTGAAGAAACTTGGGGCCTTTTGTGTTTTTTAGTCGTTTTAATTCCTTTAATACTGCAAAAATATCATGACCGTCAATTGGTCCTGAATAATCGAAGTTTAAGGATTTGATCATATTGTTTTCTCTCGGATTTTTTCCTTCTTTCACAGCAGTAAGATAGTTTTTCAATGCGCCAACGCTGGGATCAATCCCGATGGCGTTGTCGTTTAGGATTACCAGTAAATTAGCATCCGTAACGCCTGCGTGATTCAAACCCTCGAACGCCATTCCTGAAGCAATTGAAGCATCGCCTATAACAGCAATATGGTGTTTTTCGAAATCACCCTTCAAATTAGAAGCAATTGCCATCCCCAAAGCCGCCGAAATTGAAGTAGAGGAGTGGCCTACTCCAAAAGCATCATAAATGCTTTCGCTACGTTTTGGAAATCCTGAAATGCCATTAAGTTGACGATTGGTATTGAAATTTTCTCTTCTCTCGGTCAAAATTTTATGTCCATAAGCTTGGTGACCTACATCCCAAATCAATAAATCATTTGGAGTATCAAAAACATAATGCAAGGCAATCGTAAGTTCTACCACACCAAGGCTGGCGCCCAAATGCCCTTCTTTTACAGCCACAACGCCAATAATAAAATCACGCAATTCCTGAGCTACTTGACGAAGTTGGGCTTCGTCGAGTTGGCGTAAATCATTGGGATTGTTGATGTGTTGAAGTAAGTTGCTTTTCATTTTACAAAAATAGGATAAAAACAGTAAAAGGATTGCATTGATTTTAAATTGCAACATAACGATTTCAGTTTTTGTGATAGAACCATACAAATATTGATACTATGTTTACATAATCTAAAACTCTTTTGATGCAAGCATTAAAACAACTATGTTAATTTTAAGAAATTGTAAACTAAGTGTATTTCATCGATTTTTTGCGCTATTTATCGATGGGGGGGTAAAATTTTAAAAAATTATCTTAACATTTGTGCTATAGATGTTAAAATTAAAAAATGATTATTGAATTATTTAAAATAACTTCTATTAAAACATAAGTATTTAATACTATTTTTTTATAAATAACCTAAATAATTAAAGATTTTTATTTTTTCAAACCTACACCAACCAATTTTTTATTTACAATAAAACTAAAAGTATTATGGAAAAATTTTATCAATTTAAAAAGTTATTGTTTTCATTTTCAATTTTTTTAGGACTCAATTTTTTTGGATTTTCACAAACATTAAATCCATCATCTATTTCTACCAATGTATCTGTAAATATTATCGTACAAGATAGCACGACAATTTATATAGGCGGTAATTTCTCAGCGGCTGGATATAAGGCTAGTGGCATTGCCAAAATTAATAGTGATGCAAAAACGTCACCTGAATTCCCATCAGTTGGTGGACAATGTTATGCAACAGTTTCTGACGGAAATGGTGGCTGGTATGTAGGCGGTTCTTTTAACACACAAGGAATAACAAACCTTGCACATATTTTAGCCAATAATACCATTGATACTTCGTTCGCACCAAATCCTAATAATGTAATTTATTCACTTTATTTTGATGGAAGTACTTTGTATGTAGGAGGAAGTTTCAC